>JAQXIB010000149.1 GCA_029007575.1 Clostridiales bacterium
CGGAAGCCAGTATGCACGCCATATCATTGGTAGAGGTATCGCCGTCAATGCTCACCATATTAAAGGTGTCATCCGCTACCTTTTTTAAAGCCGATTGCAACAGCTCCGGCTCAATAACCACGTCGGTGGTCATAAAGCAAAGCATCGTTGCCATATTCGGATGGATCATGCCGCTGCCCTTGGCAATACCGGCAATTTTGCAGACTGCATCCCCCATGCGAAACGATACGGCAATTTCTTTTTTGACTGTATCGGTGGTCATAATCGCTTCGGCGGCATTACTGCTCCCGCTGACAGAAAGCTCCGACACCAATTCCGGCATCCTGTTCTGAATCGGTTCGATATCCAGCACCTGACCGATCACTCCGGTGGACGCCACGATCACATCCTGCTTATCAATGCCGAGCGCATTCGCGGCCAACTCGCACATTGCTTCGGCTTTCTGCTCACCGTCGGCATTGCAGGTATTAGCGTTACCGCTGTTGACGATAATTGCCTGTGCTTTTCCGTTTTTGATGTTCTTTTTCGTCACCGCAATCGGCGCGCCTTTCACCTTATTTTGGGTATAGATCGCCGCTGCCGTACAGATATCCGCGCTGTAAATCAACGCCAGATCCCGTTTATCTTTATTCTTGCGGATTCCGCAGTGAATACCCGCTGCCTGAAATCCTGCCGGCGCGCAGATTCCGCCTTCGATAAATTCAAATCCTTTAAAATTCACTCTCATATTTGTGTTACGCTGAAGCTCAGCCTCTCCTTTTCTCTCATCTTAAAACGCCGGCGGGACCAAATGCAGTCCCGTATCCTCCGGCAAACCGCAGATCAGGTTCATATTCTGAATCGCCTGCCCCGCTGCACCTTTGATCATGTTGTCAATGGTAGAAACAATAATCAGCCGATGGGTACGGACATCCAAATGCAAAGAAATGTCACACATATTGGAAAATGTCACATTTTTCAAATTTGCAAAGCTGCCGAGCGGCATCACCCGCACAAACTGCTCGTTCTGATAAAAAGAATCATATTGCCGATGAATGTCCTCTAAGGAAATCTCTTGTTTCAAATCAGCATAAATGGTAGACACAATGCCGCGATTGACCGGAAGCAGGTGTGGTACAAAAGTGATCGTTGCTTGTTCCCTTGCAAGTCCCGAAATCGTCTGCTCGATCTCAGGTGTATGACGATGTGCCGCCACTTTATAGGGAGCAAACGCTTCGTTACAATCGGGATAATGCGTTGTCTGGCTCAATCCACGTCCGGCGCCGGTCACTCCTGATTTGCTGTCAATGATCAAGTTGTCGACACGAATCAATCCTGCCTTGACCGCAGGCGCCAATCCCAACGCAATACTGGTCGGATAACAACCCGGATTTCCGATGAGCTTTCTGCCGGCAGCCAATGACCGATGCAGCTCCGGAATGCAGTAAACCGCTTGCTCGTGCAGGTCTTTTTCCTGATAAGTCAGTCCATACCATTGCTGATAGTCTTTTTCATCATACAACCGAAAATCCGCGCCCAAATCAATAAAGGACTTTCCCTGTTCCAGACATTTTTTGGCTTTCGGCTCGGACAAGCCGTGAGGCAAAGAGGCAAAGATCACATCGCTGTTCTGAATCACCGTATCTTCGTCCGACAACACCATATCACAAAAGCCCGATAAAGAAGGATACACTTTCGAAATGCTTTCTCCCTCAAAGCTGACCGAGCTGATTCCGCCGATCTCGACCTGCGGATGAATCAGCAATAAACGCAGCAATTCCTCGCCGGCATAACCGGTTGCGCCGATAATTCCGACTTTTATCTTAGTTATCTGTTCCATATAATTTTGTCCTCGCTTCTTTTATCTGTGCCAAAACACTCTGTGCCGATGGTCCGCCGGGCGTATTTCTGCCGTTCACGCAGGTATCCAAATTGATTGCTTCATAAACATCCTCGGCAAACCAATCGCAAACGGATCGATAAACCTCCAGCGGAAGTGTTTCCAACGTCATACCTTTTTCAATGCACAAAGCAACCAACTGACCTGTTATTTTATAGGCGTCCCGGAACGGCAAGCCTTTTTTTACCAAATAATCGGCACAGTCTGTCGCATTGATAAATCCTTTCGCCGCAGCCGCGCGCATATTCTCTTTCAATACCCGCATCGTTTTGACCATCGGAATCACGGTGCTGAGACATAGCTTGGCGGTATCCACCACATCGAATATGGCTTCTTTATCCTCCTGCATATCCTTGTTATAGGCAAGCGGGAGATTTTTCATCATGGTCAGCAAAGTCATCAGATCACCGATCACGCGTCCTGTTTTTCCGCGTACCAATTCGGTAATATCGGGATTCTTTTTCTGCGGCATGATACTCGAACCGGTCGCATAGGCGTCATCCAGTTCAATAAACTTAAACTCCCAGGAACACCAAAGAATCACTTCTTCGGAAAAACGAGAAAGATGCACCATTAAAATGGAAACGGCAGAAGCCAACTCCATGCAAAAATCCCGATCAGAAACGCCGTCTAAACTGTTTTGCGTAATACCGTCAAAATCCAGCAATTTTCCAACCAATTCTCGATCGATCGGATAAGTGGTCGCCGCCAACGCACAGCTTCCGAGCGGGCATTCGTTCATTCTTTTTGCGGTATCCTGCAACCGTCCCAAATCACGCAGCAACATCTGCACATAAGCCATCAAATGATGCCCAAATGTGATCGGCTGAGCGCGCTGTAAATGCGTATATCCGGGCATCACGGTATCGGTGTGTTTCTCTGCCAAATCGCAGAACGTCACGATCAGCTCCGTTATCAAATCGGTAAGAACTGCAATTTCATCCCGAAGGTACAGCCGGATATCCAATGCCACCTGATCATTCCTGCTTCTTGCGGTATGCAGACGCTTGCCCGAAGCCCCCAATCGCTTGGTCAGCTCCGCTTCCACAAACATATGGATATCCTCTGCGGTCGGATCAAACTGCAAACTGCCGTTATCAAGATCGTCCAAAATTTCTTTCAGACCTTGTATGATCACTTCGGATTCCTGTTTGTCGATGATGCCGGTTTCTCCGAGCATGGTTGCATGAGCGATACTGCCTTGAATATCCTGCCGATACATACGGCAGTCAAAAGAAATAGACGAATTAAAATCATTCACTTTTTCATCCACTTCTTTTGAAAACCGTCCTGCCCACATCTTTGCCATTGCTTTTTCATCCTTTACTTGATTCTCTTTCGCCTGACTCTTTAAGAAAACAAACAATCAGTGATTCAGAATAGGGCAGACGTTTGTCTGCCCTATTCGCTCACTGACACCATCAGCCGCGCATGGATAATTATTTGCTCTCCCGTTTTGCATCCAACATCGCTTTTACTTTAATTGGCAGACCAAACAGGTTGATAAAGCCTTGAGAATCCATCTGATCATAGACCTCATCTTCACCAAAAGTAGCAACTTCTTCGCTGTAAAGCGTATAAGGAGAAGTAACACCCGCGTTGATGATATTGCCTTTATACAGTTTCAATTTCACTTCACCGGTAACGGTTTGCTGTGTGCTATCAACAAATGCCGTTAAAGCCTCCCGCAGAGGAGTATACCACTGACCGTTATAAACGATATCGGCAAACTTCAACGCAATCTGCTGCTTATAGTGCTGTGTTTCTTTGTCAAGGCAGATCGTTTCCAGAACGTCATGCGCATGATACAGAATCGTTCCGCCAGGTGTTTCATAGACACCCCTGGATTTCATTCCGACCAACCGGTTTTCGACCAGATCCGCAATACCGATGCCGTTCGCTCCGCCGATTTTGTTGAGCTCCTCGATCAGTTCCACGCCGCCCATTTTTTTGCCGTTCAACGCAACCGGAACACCTTTTTCAAAGGAGAGCGTCACATAGGTCGGCTCATCGGGCGCTTTTTCGGGAGAAACGCCCATTTCCAGAATTTTATCATACATCGGTTCATTGGCCGGATCTTCCAAATCCAGTCCCTCATGAGACAAATGCCATAAGTTTTTATCTTTGGAATAATTCGTTTCCCGTGTAATTTGCAGCGGAATATGATGCGCCTCTGCATAATCGATTTCTTCATCACGGGACTTTAATTCCCATGTCCGCCAAGGAGCGATAATTTTCATCTCCGGTGCAAAAGCCTTGATTGCCAGTTCAAACCGCACCTGATCATTACCTTTACCGGTACATCCGTGCGCAATGGCATCCGCGCCCTCCGCTTTGGCAATTTCTACCAGCCGTTTGCCGATAATCGGTCTTGCAAAAGACGTACCCAAAAGATATTTGCTCTCATAAACGGCGCCCGCCTGCATGGTGGGGAATATGTACTCATTTACAAATTCATCTTTCAAATCCTCAATATACAATTTGGAAGCGCCGGTTTTGATTGCTTTTTCTTCCAGACCGCTCAATTCTTTTCCCTGTCCGACATCAGCCGCTACCGCAATCACTTCACAGTTATCATAATGTTCTTTCAGCCACGGAATAATAATAGAAGTATCCAATCCGCCGGAATAAGCCAATACGACTTTTTTGATTTTATTATCTGCCATTTTATGAATCCGCCTTTCCTTTTATCCTTTCGCAGCGTCATTACAACGAGCCGCTTATCAATCAACTATATTTATAATTATACACGATTATGCAAAAAAATCAACCATTATTTGCATAAACATACAGTTATATGCAAAATTTCTTTTAGTCAACATGTCAACGAAAATCACCTGCTGACCATCACAAAGTCTGCCTTACGGATGAGGCTGTCCTTTCCGATAGGCATCCATGATGTCTTTAAACACCTCGCCGTTGCTGGGCGGCGTCCAGGTAATCGCGTTCGCTCCCGCGGCAATCGTTGCCGAAATAGAGGCTTCGGTCGGTCCGCCGGTCGCAATGATCGGAATATCCGGATATTCGGTACGGATCTGTCGGACAACCTCGGCGGTCTGCCCTGCTGCCGACACATTCAGAATACTGCACCCTGCTTCTATCCGCGCCCCGATATCGTCCTTGTCATTGACAATAGTGACAACGATCGGAATATCAACGGTTTCCTGCACCATGCGAACGACATCGTTTTGGGTAGGAGCATTCAGTACGACGCCGACCGCACCTTGAAACTCAGCATGCAAGGCCAGATTGACCACGCGCTTGCCCTGTGTCACCCCCCCGCCGACACCGCAAAAAACCGGTCGATCTGCAGCAAGCATCACAGCCTGTGTAATGATCGGCTGCGGCGTAAACGGATATACCGCAATCACCGCATCTGCATTCACGTTGCGGATAATACAAATATCTGTGGTAAATACGATGGATTTAATCACTTTTCCAAACAATTTAATACCGCTGCAAGTATCAATAATCTCAGGAACCTTTAGCATAAATTTTCTTAACGTACCGCTGATTTCCGGGATTTTCTGCTCCATCTGGCAATCATCCTTTTTGTTAGAGAATATACAATGACATCCAAAAAATGTATAAAAATACATTTTTTCGGAATGTAACATGATTTCAGCATTGTTTATATTATATCATATACCCGCGGTGCTTGTCCTGATTTTCCCTTATTTCAAACGTTAAATTTTTATGACCGAAATGTTATGTTATGAAATAAATTTCAATATCACCTGATAGGCTCGGATTAAATCCTCTAAGCTGCAATTTCGGCAATTCGCCGGGCTGGTGGACGGCAGGCAAATCGCCGTTCTACCTGTACTCGGCTCACAGTATTTTTTATACAGAGAAAACGCTTTTTGTCCCGTCGTAATGACTGCCCGGATATCCGATTCCGATAAAATGCGGCAAATATCATTCGGCACCGGATTTTTGATACTGCTGTCACTGGCACCTGCAATGGTACAGGATGCCAACACATCCCACAACGCAATATGATGCAAAAGCACAAATTTCTTTTTGGATTCGTTATCATTCGGGATATCCGTCTGAAACAAAGCCGCCAACACTTTCCAAAAACGATTCTGGGGGTGTCCGTAATAAAATCCGTATTCTCTGGATTTCGGGGACGGTATGGTTCCGAGAATTAACACCCGTGAATCTTTATCATAAACCGGTTGCAACGTATGAGTGACAAAGCCTTCCAAACAGTTCGCCTTCTTTCATAATGCTTTCCTCAAGAAACAGTGATGTATTCTTTCATCTCCTCAAACTTTTTCTCTCCGATTCCTTTGATGTTTTTCAGTTGTGCAATATCCGTAAACGCGCCATGCACCTTTCGGTAAGCAATAATACGCGCAGCCAGCGTTTCTCCCAATCCATCTATTTCCATCAGTTGTTCCGCCGACGCCGTATTGATGTTGATCCTCTGTTTTCCGTCAGAAACCGTTTCGGACGAGGTCGATTTTCTCTCCGACTGCACGGAAGAGTTCTTCAAAATCAAAATATCCGACCGTTGCGCCGCTGACGGCAAACCAATCGGGGATTCCAAAATGATATATGCAATCAAACCGATCATCATCACTGCTGCCGTCAGAATCAAAACCGCGATCTGCGCCTTTTTGCCCAAATTTATCACCCCGATTACACGATGATCATTTGTATCCATATCATATCACAGTTTCGAAGCGGTTTCAACCGTTGCAGACACAAAAAACCGCCGACATTGTGTGAATGCAATGCCGGCAGTAAGCTTATACTAAAGCCTGAAACGCAAAGCCCTTGGCTCTGACTTCATCAATAAACTCGCCTAAAATATTGGTGTTTGTTTTCGACACAGCATGCAGTAAATACACAGCGCCTCCATGCACAGCATCGACCGTTTTCTTTAAAGCTGCCGCTTCTTCGGGTTGATTTTTGGTGTCCCAATCTTTATAAGCAAAGCTCCAGAACACAGACTGATACCCCAACTCCTTGGTGAGCGCCAGCGTTTGCTCGGAATATTCTCCCATTGGAGGCCGAAAAAGCGTCATAGTATAGTTAAAGTTTTCCTTGATATAATCATGCAGTTTGGTGATTTCCTCGCTCGCCTTTTCCAGCGAAACAGTCGGCATCGAAGGATGCGTATAGCTGTGATTTCCTACCACGTGCCCTTCGGCAATCATACGTTTGATCAAATCGGGATTTCTTTTCGCATAATCATAGGTGACAAAAAATACCGCCGGTGCTTTTTTCTCTTTCAATACATCCAATATCTGAGCAGTATAGCCGTTTTCATACCCTTCATCAAAGGTCAAATAGACATTTTTATTGTTTTCCTTAATGAAAACAGCATTGTATTGTCCGTATTTTGATTGAAACGTATCGCAGGAAACCGGTCGGTTATCTTTATCCACCTGCGTTCCCTGTCCCCATCCGTTCTTTTTATTGCTGAGCTTCGCGATATCCGTATAATTCGGATTCAGTACGGCAGGCGCAGACACCTCCGGAACTACGTCACTGATGATCTCGGATATCATGCTTTGCGCTTGGCTGACCAAGGACTCTGCTTTGGAATTCAGCAAAGCAGAACTGGTATTATTCGAAACAGTCCGACTGCTTGTACCGTCTTTATCCTCTATTTTTTTGCAAGAGGAAAACGCAAGTGTCATTGCAAATGTCAATATCAATAAAATTATTTTTTCTTTCATACCAATCATCACATCACCTTTGATCGTCCGGTGACATGAAGAATCACAAACCACCTTTCTTCTCACTGCTTTTCATTGTGATTTCTTTGTTATTGTAACTCAGCCATATCAATATATACATTTATATTATACAAAAAAGCTTTCTGCGTGTCTATACACAGAAAGCTTTTTATTATTTAAGATTCATTAAAGGTAAATGCGCCATCAGCAACAGACAATACAACGGTATCGCCGGATTTTACCTTGCCGCTTAACAAATATTCGGACAATTTATGCTCGATCTTGGTCGTGATCGCCCGACGAAGCGGACGAGCTCCGTAAACCGGCTCATAGCCTTCGTTGGCAATCTCGGCAATCGCTTCTTCGGTCACCACCAAATGGATGCCCAACTGTTTGACGCGTTCGGTCAACTGCTCCAGCATTTTAGAAGCAATCAGCTTGATATCCTCTTCGGATAATTTTTGGAATACAATAATGTCATCGATTCGGTTCAAAAATTCCGGTCTGAAATGCTTTTTCAGTTCCGTCATGACATCACTTTTGATTTCCTTATCATCCTTCATCGCATTTTCCGAGCTGCCGAAACCGAGGCTTTTTGTTTCGGTAATCATCCGCGCGCCGATATTAGAAGTCATGATGATGACAGCATTCCTAAAGTCCACTCTTCTGCCCTGCGCATCGGTCAGAATACCATCCTCCAGAATTTGCAGCAAAATGTTAAACACATCCGGATGCGCCTTTTCGATTTCATCAAACAGCACGACGGAATACGGATTTCTGCGGATTTTCTCGGTCAACTGACCGCCCTCATCATATCCGACATATCCGGGAGGAGAACCGACCATTCTGGAAACCGTATGCTTTTCCATATATTCGGACATATCCAGCCGAATCATATTGTTTTCATTGCCAAACAACGCTTCCGCTAATGCCTTACACAGCTCTGTTTTGCCGACACCGGTCGGGCCTAAAAAGATAAACGAGCCAATCGGACGCTTCGGATCTTTTAATCCGACTCGGCCCCGTCGGATTGCTTTGGCGACCGCCTCAACCGCTTCATTTTGACCTACTACCCGCTTATGCAGAATCTCCTCCATACGCAACAGCCGATCGCTTTCCTGCTCTGTCAGCTGTTTTACCGGAACGCCGGTCCAGATCGATACGATCTCCGCAATATCCTCGGCAGTCACCTCTCCGCTGTTGCGGGCATTGGTTTCCTGCCATTGCTGTCTTGCCTTTTCATATTCTTCATTCAAGGCTTTTTCCTCGTCACGAATCTTAGCAGCAGACTCAAAGTCCTGTGCGTTGACAGCAGCCGCTTTTTCTTCGCCCGCTTTCTTGATTTTGTCCTCCATCTCTTTTAAATCCGGCGGAGCGGTAAAGGCTTTCATACGCACTCTGGAAGCCGCTTCATCAATCAAGTCGATCGCTTTATCCGGCAGATAACGATCGGTGATATACCGAGACGAAAACTGTACGGCGGCATGAATCGCGTCATCGGAAATTTTAATTTTATGATGCGCCTCATATTTGTCGCGTAATCCAAATAAAATCGCGGTCGCGTCTTCCTCATTCGGCTCAGCTACCATGACCGGCTGGAAACGACGTTCCAAAGCCGCATCTTTTTCGATGTGCTTCCGGTATTCTTCAATAGTGGTTGCACCGATGATCTGAATTTCACCTCTTGCCAACTGCGGCTTCAAGATGTTTGCGGCATCAACCGCTCCCTCTGCGGCGCCTGCTCCGATAATGGTATGCAGCTCATCGATAAAGAGGATAATATTTCCGGATTTTGCCACCTCATCGATGGCGCCCTTGATTCTTTCCTCAAAGTCACCGCGATATTTTGCGCCCGCCAGCATTGCGGTCAGATCCAAAGAGAATATCTTTTTATTTTTCAAAGTTTCCGGCACTTCTCCGGTAACGATCTTTTGCGCCAATCCCTCTGCAATTGCAGTTTTTCCGACGCCCGGCTCACCAATCAAGCAAGGATTATTTTTCGTTCTTCTGGACAAGATCTGAATTACACGTTCAATTTCCTGCTGTCTGCCAATCACGGGATCGATTTTATTGTTTTTCGCAAGTTCGGTCAAATCTCTGCCGTATTTCGACAATGTGCCGCTTCCTGCATCATTGTTTCCGGTTCTTCCCTGCGGGGGATCAAATTCCGCATTGCTCTCCCTGGAATCCCCGATCTCATTGACACATTCGGCATATAATTCTTTGGTATTGACATTTAACTCACGCAGGAACAAAACACCATAGCTATCCTGCTCTTTGAGCATCGCCATTAAAATATGTTCGGTCCCGACATAAGAATGTCCCAAACGCCGCGATTCAGAAATAGCCATCTCCAATATCCGCTTGGTGCGAGGCGTAAAATCAGCCGGTGTAACATGAGACGGAACACCTTTTCCGATGGTGGTTTCCAGCTTTTCCTCTACGATTTCCTTTGTTACATTTTTCTTTGCCAATAACGTTGCGGCAACACCGGATCCCTCAGCGACCAATCCGAACAAAAGATGCTCGCTGCCGATATAAGTGTGCCCCAGCTGGGAGGCAACGGCAATGGCAAGATTCAAAGCTTTATTCGCCTTTTCGGTAAATCCATCAAACAAAAACATAGCAATTCCTTCTTTCTATGTTATTATATTACAATATCTCCTGTATAATTTTTGCACGAATGCTGTCTCTTTGTTCCGGAGATAAATCTTGTTTTGCATTTTGACAAATCGTAGCGCTTCCCACTTGCGATAACAAATAATTGAGTTTTTGGGTTGTCACCTGCTCCGCAATCTCCGGAGTCAGTATTTCTTCGGAGATTCCGACCTTGATATAAGACATTAAATCAAAAAATTCTTCGGAAGAAATCATTTTTGCATATTTCAAAATGCCATAACAACGATAGATCTGGTCCACAAACTTTTCGGATTTCACCAACGCCTTACGTGCTTCTTTCTCCTTTTCGATGATCTGCACTGTAATTTCATGCAAATTCTTGACCGCCTGTTCCTCAGAAATACCCAAGGTGATCTGATTGGAAAGCTGATAAATGGAGCCCAGCACTTTGGTTCCTTCTCCATATGTTCCGCGAAGCGTCAATCCTAGTTTAGATATCGTGCCCGACATTTTATTCAGCGCGCCAGCCTTTTCCAAAGCCGGAATATGCAACATCACCGACGCACGAAGTCCGGTTCCCAAATTACTCGGACAGGCTGTTAAAAATCCAAGTTGGTCATCAAACGCGTAATTCAAATTTTCGTCCAGTACATCGTCGATTTTATTAGCGGTCTCCAATGCGCTTTCCAAATCCAATCCGGAAGCTAAAACCTGAATCCGAAGGTGATCTTCCTCATTGACCATAATGCTGACAGAATCATCTTTGGAAAGCGCCAGCATCGCATTTTTATTTTGCAAAAAATCCGGACTGACAATATGGTTTTCCACCATAGACAAGCCTTCATTTTCGCTGAGCTGTCCTACCTCTGTAAATGTCAAACCGTTATCGCCCAAATTGATTTTTTCCAGTGCGTTTTTGATTTCCGTCTTTAACTGTTTTTCCTGTTCTTCCGTTAAACGGCTGCAGAATGGATAATTGACTAAATTTCTTGCTAATCGTATTCTGGAACTGATTACAATATCAGAATAATTTCCAACTGTTTCAAACCACTTAGTCATGATTTTCAGCTCCTTTCTCCAACTCCCGAATTTCGTCCCGATACTTTGCGGCATTTTCGAAATCCTGTGTGCGTATCGCTTCTTCCAGTTTTTTCTTCAAACTGCTCAAGTGTGCTTTTTGCCTTGCCGCTTCTCCCGCAGAACGAGGTAGCTTTCCTTGGTGGTATACTTTTCCGTGCAATTGTTCGATCGTCGGGATCAGTTCATTTCGAAAAGTGGTATAGCATCTGGCGCAGCCGATCTTTCCGCTGTTTATAATGGTTCTTAAATCGCTGTGGCACTCCGGGCACACCGTGGTTTCCTGCGTAGGCAGAGACGATGTGGAGGACAAGTTGCCCAACAAACCGGCAAATACATCGCCGATATTAAAATTGAATCCGCCGAAACCGTGAAACATCTGAGATAATCCTAACTCTTTCGCACATTCAGAGCAAACATTCATCACGATGGTCTTTCCGTTGATCGTTTGCTGATAATGAGTCGTTGCTTCTCTTTGTCCGCATTTAGAACATAACATAGTAATCACCATTCCTTTTTGATAACATCTTGTTGTTTACATTAAGTTTAATAAGACCGATTTAAAAATTTTCGCACGAACCATATTTCGTGTCTGAGGCTCCAAATCTTTTAAAACATGTTCCGAAACCGCGGATACAATCATTTTTGCCTCTTTCGGAAGAATCAATCCATCGGAACACAAATTCTGTAAAATAATCCGTACAGAATTTTCGTCAATACTGTCACCGATCGAATTGATAATATGCATAAACACCTGCTTTGCCGAATGCTGTGTTCTGACGATCTGTATGAATCCGCCTCCGCCGCGTTTGCTTTCGATAATGTATCCTTGCTCCGGCGTAAACCGCGATGTGATCACATAATTGATCTGGCTGGGTACACATCCGATCTTGCTGGCAAATTCGTTCCGGTTGATTCTCGCAGTACCGCCATGCTCATCCAGCATTTCTTGAATAGCCTGTGCAATGACATCTGTGATGTTCACTTTATACTCATTCCTTTTCTAAACAACCTATTCATTTGATATTTGTCTTTGACTATCTTTGACCTTTGATTCTATTATACTATAAAGTCAGTTAAAGTCAAAGTCAGTTAAAGTCAATTACGCAATTACATGTTCCAATATTTAAATTTATCTCTTCTTTTCTGTTATTTCCTCACTATTTCTTACTTTTTTGCGCTTTTTTAATTTTGTCATTTTCACTGCTTTGATTTTTCGGTAACCGTTTTCGATTTTTTGGCATAAGATATGATGTAATCAGGAAAAGCAAACCTGTTACAAATCATTTTGCTGATCCAATATGAAGGAGGATTTTACTATGGGTTGTGGTAACTTTTGCGGTGGAAATTGCACATGGATACTTATTCTGATCCTAGTGTTGGTATGCTGCTGCGGTAACAGCTGCGGCAATGCGCTCAATAATGATTGCGGTTGCGGCTGCTAAAAGCTCCGAATGCAAAAAGACCGACCGGTAAAAATACCGGTCGGTCTTTTTGCAACAAAGGCTGTCAGCCTTTCAACACATCAATTTTAACGATTCCGTTCTCATCCACGGTTTGGTTGAGAATGGTATAATTATCATTTTCCTGCGGTGTAAACGGATTGGTAATTTTTATGTAAGCGTTCGGATACAATGACTGTAAATCTTCCAACGTCATAACATGACCTCCGTTTCTACAGACACGTCATTATTTTACGATGAAATCCTTGATTTCCTCAAAAAACGCGTCGCAATCATCAGAATGAGCCTCTAACTGGATCGGCTTTGACAAATCCAAGCTGAAAATACCCATAATGGATTTTGCATCAATGGCATATCTGCCGGACACCAAATCAACGTCAAAATCATATTTCGCAACCGTATTGACGAACAATTTTACATCATTAATTGTGTTAAGCATGATAGTAGTGGTTTTCATATTTATTTCCTCCTCAATATAAAGAATCTGTTATTGAAAATATTAACTATAAATATAATATATCAGTTGTTGAGTTTTAAGTCAACTGCTAATTGTAAATTTCTCATAAATCTATTATAATACTAAATATAAGAAGATGCGTTTGTGTAAAATGTAATAGATTATTTACAAGGAAAGGATGTTAAAATGCGGGCTGCTTTTTACACCCTCGGATGCAAGGTCAACCAGTATGAAACCGAAATTTTAGCGGCACAATTTGAACAAAGCGGATATGAAATCGTCTCACACGAGGAAACAGCAGATGTTTACGTCATTAACTCCTGCACTGTAACCTCCTCCGGAGACAAAAAAACCAGACAAATTTTACATCGGTTCAGACGACAAAATCCGAATGCGATCATCGCCCTCACCGGCTGTTTTCCGCAAGCATTTCCGGAAGAAGCCGAAAAAATCACCGAAGCAGACATCATACGCGGCGCTCAGCAGCGGATGAAGCTGCTGGATGACATCCATGCTGTTCAAACCGGCGGCGTTCGCATTATTGATATCACTCCACATTCCCGAGAAGAACAGTTCGAAAAAATGTCGGCGGCACAGTTCAGACAGCGCACCCGCGCTTTTGTAAAAATTGAGGACGGCTGCGACAAATACTGCTCTTATTGCATTATCCCAAAAGCCAGAGGACCGATTCGCTCCAAGTCTTTAGACGATCTGGCTTCGGAATTAAAAGAGCTCGCGACAAACGGTTATCAAGAAGTCGTATTGGTCGGCATTAATCTCTCCTCTTACGGAAAGGATATCGATTTGCATCTGATCGATGCGGTAGAGCTTGCCTGTGCGACCGAAGGTATCGAGAGAGTCCGATTGGGTTCATTAGAGCCGGAGCTTTTATCCGACGACGATCTCAAACGTCTTTCCGTTTTGGACAAGTTCTGCCCGCAATTCCATCTTGCGCTGCAAAGCGGATGCGATGCCACGCTAAAAAGAATGAATCGTCATTATACAACCAAAGAATATGCCGAGCTTGTCGCGAAAATCAGACAAGCTTTTGACAATCCTTCGATCACCACCGATATTATGGTTGGATTTCCCGGAGAAACAGAAGAAGAATTTTCAGCTTCTCTTGCTTTTGCCAAACAAATCAAACTCGCCAAAGCGCACGTATTCGCTTATTCCAAACGGGAAGGAACGCCTGCTGCCAAGCGGCCGGATCAGATCGCGCGGGCTGTCAAAGAGCGCAGAAGCAGCGAAATGATTGCGGCTACCGCGCAAACGCAGAAAGAATTTTTACAGACACAGGTGGGACGTGTTGAAAATGTACTGTTTGAATCCAAGGTACATGACTATTATTATGAAGGATATACCCCTAATTATGTCACGGTTTGGGTGAAAAGCGAAACGGATTTATCCGGTTTGATCTTACCGGTGAACATTCTCAGCGCCGAATCCAATCATTGCATCGGTGAATTATACTAAAAATAATATTACTATATATTTGGAGGTCACAATATGTCAGTGTTTCGTATTTATGTGGAGAAGAAAGAACCGTTTACCGTGGAAGCACAGGGTATCCTGAACGATTTAAAAACTTCTCTGCATCTCACCGGTTTGAAAAACGTCAGAGTGCTCAACCGCTATGACGTCGAAGGAATTACCGAAGAGGTTTTTCAATTGGCAGCCACAACGATCTTTTCGGAGCCAGCCGTTGACGTTACCTATTCAGCACTGCCGAAAGCCGACAAATCACAACGTATTTTTGCCAAAGAATATCTTCCCGGGCAATTTGATCAACGTGCAGACTCCTGCGCACAATGTATTCAGATTTCCACACAAGGCGAACGTCCGACCGTAAAATCGGCACAGGTATTTTTCTTTGACGGTGAGCTGACCGACGAGGAATTTGCCGCTGTGAAAAAATATTTGATCAACCCCGTAGAAAGCAGAGAGGCTACACTGGATTGCTATGACACGCTGGATGCCAAGTATAATCTGCCGACAACAGTTGCGGTTCTGGAGGGATTTATCGAGCTCAGCGAACAGGGCTTAGCCGAATTTATCCGAAAAAACGGACTGGCCATGGATTTAGACGACATCATTTTTTGCCAGGACTATTTTAAGAATACCGAACACAGAGACCCGACCATCACCGAGATCAAAATGATCGACACCTACTGGTCGGATCACTGCCGCCATACGACCTTTTCCACCATTATTCAAAACGTTGACATTCAAGCGGACTACATACAAGATACCTATAAAGAATATTTACTGACTCGGGAAGAACTTTACAAGGGCAAGGACAAGCCGATCACACTGATGGATCTGGCCGTTATCGGCGCGAAAAAGTTGAAAAAGGACGGTTTGCTGCCCGATTTGGATGAGTCTGAAGAAATCAATGCCTGCTCGGTCAAAATCAAGGTAGACATCGACGGCAAGCAGGAAGATTGGCTGTTGATGTTTAAAAACGAAACACATAATCATCCGACTGAAATCGAACCGT
This sequence comes from Clostridiales bacterium, assembly GCA_029007575.1. Lineage (GTDB taxonomy): Bacteria > Bacillota > Clostridia > Oscillospirales > Ruminococcaceae > HGM13222. The sequence continues at coordinate 15,689 of JAQXIB010000149.1, forward strand.
TCGGCGGCGCTGCCACCTGCCTCGGCGGCGCGATCCGCGATCCGCTTTCCGGACGTTCTTATGTATATCAGGCAATGCGGGTAACCGGTTGCGCCGATCCGCTCGTTTCTTTGGAGGATACCATCCCAGGCAAGCTGCCGCAGCGGAAAATTTCGGTCGGTGCTGCCAACGGATACAGCTCTTACGGTAACCAAATCGGTTTAGCTACCGGACACGTAACCGAAATTTATCATCCGGGATATGTCGCAAAGCGCTTGGAAATCGGCGCGGTATTAGGTGCCGCCCCTGCCGAAAACGTCATCCGTGAAGTACCGGAGCCGACCGACGCGGTTATCCTGCTCGGCGGAAAAACCGGACGCGACGGATGCGGCGGTGCAACCGGCTCTTCCAAATCGCATACGCTGGAGTCCTTAGAGTCCTGCGGTGCGGAGGTGCAAAAAGGTAACGCTCCTGAGGAGCGTAAACTGCAAAGATTATTTCGCAATCCTAAGGCGACCAAATTAATTCGCCGCTGCAATGACTTTGGCGCAGGCGGCGTATCGGTCGCGATCGGTGAGCTGGCAGACGGTTTGAACATCAATTTGGATGCCGTTCCAAAAAAATACAACGGACTCGACGGCACAGAACTTGCCATTTCGGAATCTCAGGAAAGAATGGCGGTAGTCGTTCGTAAAAAAGACGTTGCTGCTTTTCAGGCACTCGCTTTGGAGGAAAATCTGGAATCCACTCTGGTTGCTGAAGTAACCGAAGAACCGCGGCTGAGAATGAACTGGTGCGGCAAAGAGATCGTCAATCTCTCCCGTGAATTTTTAAATTCCAACGGTGCCAAAAAATATACCGACATCAAAGTAGAAGCGCCTTCCGTTCAGCCCGTCAACCACCGTCAGAACACTAAGCAAGATTGGGAGCAACATCTTTCCGACCTCAATGTCTGCTCACAGAAGGGATTGGTGGAGCGTTTTGATTCCACCATCGGTGCAGGAACTGTCCTTATGCCGTTCGGCGGTGCCTATCAGATGACTCCGACTCAGGCTATGGTGGCGAAAATACCGGTGTTGAAAGGCGAAACTTCGACCTCCTCGGTAATGGGCTGGGGATTTAATCCGTACATCAGCGAACAAAGCCCTTACCATGGTGCCATGCTTGCCGTAATCGAATCGGTAGCGAAAGTCGTTGCTGCCGGCGGCAGTTATAAGAAGTGCTGGGCATCCTTCCAAGAGTATTTTGAACGCACACAAAACAATCCCGTACGCTGGGGTAAGCCTTTTGCTGCCCTGTTGGGCGCCTACAAAGCACAAACAGAATTGGGCATTGCAGCTATCGGCGGTAAAGATTCGATGTCGGGAACCTTTGAAAACATCGACGTTCCGCCCACGCTGGTTTCTTTTGCCGTTTCGGTGACCGATTCAGCCAAGGCGGTCTCCCAGGAATTTAAGCAAAGCGACGATCGGGTTGCGTTGATCCTGCCGCAATATGACAACAACGGTCTTCCCTGCTTTGATAGTGTAAAATCGGTGTTTGACCAGATAGAAGCCCTAATCGACAAGGGTGCTGTAAAAGCGATCTGGACGTTATCCTTCGGAGGTGTTGCCGAAGGTATTGCAAAAATGACATTCGGCAATCATATCGGTTTTTGCTTCACCGAAAATGTTTCGGACGAATTGCTGTTTAATCCTGTTTACGGCGGCTTTATTGTGGAATTGGACAATCACGCCGAAATTTCTGAGGATTTCCGGATCATCGGACACACGGACAGCGCATATACGATTACGTTATGTGATCAAACGGTCTTATCGCTTACAGAATTACAGGAAAAATATGAAAGCAAGCTGGAGCCTGTATTCCCGACGCTTGCCAATCACCCGAACAACGAAATCACAGTATATGAATACCATGCTATGCAGAGAAAAGCGCCTGCTATAAAAGCGGCAAAACCGCGTGTTTTGATTCCGGTCTTTCCTGGTACAAACTGCGAGTACGATACCGCCAAAGTATTTGAAAAAGCGGGTGCGGAAGCTGAAATCTTTGTCATCAAAAACCTATCCAGTTCTTTGATGGAGCAATCGGTCAATGCGTTTGCGCAAAAAGTATCCAATGCACAAATCATCATGATTCCCGGCGGATTTTCGGGAGGAGATGAACCGGACGGATCCGGCAAATTCATTACGGCATTTTTCCGAAACCCCAAAATCAAAGATGCTGTCCATGAACTATTAAAAAATCGTGACGGTCTGATGCTCGGCATTTGCAACGGTTTTCAGGCGCTCATCAAGCTCGGATTGGTTCCTTTCGGAGAAATTGTGGAAATGAAGAACGATTCGCCAACCTTGACCTTCAACACCATCGGCCGTCATCAATCCATGATGGTCAACACCAGAATTGCCTCCAACAAATCCCCCTGGCTGATGAACACACAGGTCGGAGATATCCACAATGTAGCAATATCACACGGTGAAGGACGGTTTATTGCCACTCCGGAGCTTATCAAGCAATTGGCGGAAAACGGTCAAATCGCGACGCAATACGTTGACCTAAATGGGAATCCTACCTATGACATCCGATTCAACCCCAATGCTTCTATTGATGCCATTGAAGGTATCACCTCTCCGGACGGACGCGTACTGGGCAAAATGGCACACAGCGAACGTATCGGCAACGATATTACCAAAAATGTGCCCGGCAACAAGGATCAGCATATTTTCCGTTCCGGCGTAGAATATTTTACAAAATAAAACATTCCAAAAATCAATTTAAAGGAAGAGCCATTCTGGATACAATGTCACAGAATGGCTCTTTTCTAATAGAAATTCCATATTCAATTGATAGCTTATTAATACTAAAATCTAATGAAACATTTTCATTCTTTCCAATCTGAATTGCACCAGAATTCATTATTCTCGGAAATATAAGAAAGCTTTCAATCAGATTTTAGTATAAAAAATCATCCTAACTGCTTGATTCTCAAACAGTTAGGATGACCGTATTTCATGATTATTTTGCAAAAATGCTCAACAAGACCCCTGCGGCAACCGCAGAGCCGATAACACCGGCAACATTCGGTCCCATTGCATGCATAAGCAAGAAGTTCTTCGGATTTTCCTTCTGACCGACCTTCTGCGCAACACGCGCCGCCATCGGCACAGCGGAAACCCCTGCGGCACCGATCAACGGATTTACCTTTCCTTTGGTAACAACATACATAAGTTTTCCAAACAGTACTCCGGCAGCAGTACCGATACAGAACGCCGCCAGTCCCAAACAGATAATTTTAATAGTATCTAAAGTCAAGAAATAATCCGCGGTGGCGGTGGCGCCGACAGTAACTCCCAGCATGATGGTAACGATATTCATCAGCTCGTTTTGAGCGGTTTTAACCAATCTATCCACAACGCCGCTTTCTTTCATCAAATTACCAAGCATCAGCATACCGATCAACGGAGTAGCAGAAGGAACTACAAAACAGATGATCAAGGTTACCAGTATCGGGAAAATAATCTTTTCTATTTTAGATACCGGACGAAGCTGTTCCATAACCACAGAACGTTCTTTTTTGGTAGTCAGCGCTTTCATGATCGGAGGTTGAATAACCGGAACCAATGCCATATAGGAATACGCCGCAACAGCAATAGAGCCGAGTTTATCGGGCGCCAAGGACTTTGCTACTAGGATAGCGGTAGGTCCGTCCGCGCCGCCGATGATACCGATACCTCCGGCTTCCATGGCGGTAAAGCCAAGCGCCATAGCACCGATAAAGGTAATAAAGATACCTGCCTGTGCGGCAGCGCCCAACAAGAAGCTCTTAGGATTCGCAATCAACGGACCGAAATCGGTCATGGTTCCGATGCCCAAGAAAATCAGCGGCGGATAAATACCCAACTTAACACCCAAATATAAAATATCCAACAAGCCGCCTTCATGCAGCACCTGACCGAAGTTTATCTCTTTTCCGACAAAAAAATCCATGTGAAAAATCTGAAACCCTGCCGGACAAGGAATATTTGTCAACAACATGCCAAACGCGATCGGTAACAGCAATAACGGCTCAAACTGCTTTACGATTGCCAAATAAACAAGCACACAGGAGATGCCGATCATAACCAGCGATTTCCAATCAAGGTTGACAAATCCGCTGTCATTTATCAATCCCTGTATACTTTCAAAAAAAACTTCCATCGGTTTCCAATCCTCCCCTAAAATGGTCTGGTATTATCCTGAATACCGGCTATGCTCCATGCGGGGCGGTTCTTTCCGGTTCGTTTGATACTTCTTAATTGATATGTTTTCCCTTCGGAGGACATCATCACAGCCACCGCAGCAGAAATTGCCGCAACAACTTCCTCGCTGATTCCATCCTCTACTTGCATACTTATCTTCGCGCTGTTATCTGCAGCCGAAACTTCAACAGGCTTTTCTTTCACAGCCGGTTTGCTTTTTTGATTCGTAGTGGAATCCATAATTTTACCAAACAATGCTACAACCAGCACTAAAACAATCAGAACAGCGAAAACGACCGTAAGACCGGTTGCTGTAACCGATAATGCTAATTCCCAATCCATTTGTGACAACCTCCGTTTGCATTTGCCGTTGTATATTCACCCTATCATTGATGCTCCTCGGAAAATTACAACATTTATATATTATTATAACTGAAATTCAAAAAGAATTCAATCTTTTATCCAATATTTTTTATACAAAGATAAAGCCAAGATTGATATTTTTTTATCAAAACAGAACATGAACAAGGTCAACTGTAAAAACAATTGACCTTGTTCTAAGTGTAATCTTTTCCAAACAGTATCTGAAGATTGCGAGGCACCACGATGTCTTTCAATCTACATAAAATATTGTTTCAGTTCTTCTGCCTTGTCGGTTTTCTCCCAATTGACGTCCAAATCTTCCCTGCCCATATGTCCATAAGCGGCCAGTTTCTTATAAATCGGTTTGCGCAAATCCAATTGCTTAATAATCGCAGCCGGTCTAAGGTCAAAAACTTGATGAATCGCTTTGGAAAGCTGCTCGTCGGCATATTTCCCGGTACCGAATGTGTCCACCATAATCGAAACCGGACGTGCCACTCCGATCGCATAAGCAAGCTGAACCTCACAGCGTTTTGCAAGCCCGGCAGCAACGATATTTTTAGCCACCCATCTGGCTGCGTAAGCGGCGCTCCTGTCCACTTTTGTCGGATCTTTACCGCTGAATGCGCCGCCGCCGTGGCGAGCGTATCCGCCGTAAGTATCCACTATGATTTTTCTTCCGGTCAAGCCGCTGTCCCCCTGCGGCCCCCCTACAACGAATCTGCCGGTCGGATTAATATAATATTTGGTATTTTCATCCAAAAGTTCTGCGGGAATCACCGCCTTGATCACCATCTCAATCAAGTCGTGTCGGATTTGCTCTAAAGAAACCTCATCGCTGTGCTGAGAGGAAACTACAACCGTATCCACCCGTACCGGAACATCATTTTGATATTCCACTGTGACTTGCGTTTTTCCGTCCGGACGCAAATAAGGCAAGCTGCCGTTTTTACGGACTTCTGTCAATTTCAGCGCTAATTTATGCGCCAAATGAATCGGCATCGGCATCAATTCCTTGGTTTCATCACAAGCATAGCCAAACATCATGCCCTGATCGCCTGCGCCTGTCAGATCGGCGTCTTCCGCCGATCCGGATTTGTTTTCCATCGCATTGTTTACACCCAGCGCAATGTCGGAGGATTGCTCGTCAATCGAAGTAATGACCGAGCAGGTATTGCCGTCAAATCCGTATTTTGCGCGGTCATAACCGATATCCAGAACCACCTGTCTGGCAATCTTTGGGATATCCACATAACAATTGGTGGTAATTTCTCCCATCAACATAATCATTCCGGTGGTAACCGTGGTCTCGCAGGCGACACGTGCCATCGGATCCTGACTGATAATTGCGTCTAAAACCGCGTCAGAAATCTGATCGCAAATTTTATCCGGGTGTCCTTCCGTAACCGATTCAGAAGTAAATAAATAATTCGACATTGTATATCCTTCCCTTTTCTGAATTCTGACAAAAAAATAAGCGCTCGAAAAACGAGTGCCGGTAAAGCATTTCCTCATCTTCCGGAATACCGCAGGATTTGGCACCTTGCTTTTGCAGGTTGCCGGGCTTCACAGGACCTGATTCCTCCACCACTCTTGATAAGGTATATTATTTGAAATAATCATCCCGAAAGCAAAGCCGAAATGATTAAATATGTCATGAAATGAATGAAACGATTTTTTTGTCTTATATAGTATAATAGAAATACAATTTTTTGTCAAGTAATTCGCATAGTATTTTGATGGTGTTCGCTGTAGATATGTAAAGTTGTAGGATACAGAAGGCAGTACCATCACGCCGTTTCAATCCCCGTCAAACTCATAAGTGTTAGTATCATCAAAGATCTACATTCCGGTAAGCGCATCTTGTTTTACCCCGCAGCCTCTGCACTTTCTTTTGTATTTCTTTTGATCCGCTCTGATTCGCTCAAATACCGTCCCGGTGAACGACAGGGTTGTAGATAGCCCTTTATTGTATTACCCAATCTAAGCAGAAAGGCGGTGACGAGGTTCCCGTCATCGCCTTTTGCTTAAAGCTCTGTAGCTGAATTATTCAGCGCTTTCTTTTTTCTTTTTGCAGTAAACCGTTGCTCCGAAAACTCCGAAGCCGCTTACGAACAGCAGCGCTGCCAAAAGGAACAGATTGCTGTTATCGCCGGTTTCAGGAGTAGCCGGTTTGGTCGGTTCACTCGATTCTATAGGATCGGCCGGCTTCTCAGGTTGCGGCTCGGCAGTATTAACGAAAGTCACCTGTTGATATTTAACATATTTGAAGTTGCTGTAATCGGGTTCGTCCTCGTTATAAACATACACGCCGGGCTCTCCGCCCCAATCCAAAGTCGTATAGTCAACATCATTGCGGACGGCAAGTGTATAGGTCTCGTCTGATTTGACATACCCGTTAGGTGCCGTCTTTTCTGCTAGCGTATAGTTTCCTTCCGGAACATGAAAGGTAGCGATACCGTCTGCCCCAGAGGTTGCTTCAAAGTTCAGAACAACCGTGCTGTCTGTAGCGGTCAAGGAGAAAACTGCGCCGACAAGTGGATTACCGTCGGCATCCGTCTTTTTAACAGTAAACGAATAAGCCGTGTAGATATTTTCAAAGTTATTATCGTATACATCATTGCCCAAAATACCAACCTCGGCGCTTATCCCAGTCCTTTTAACTGTAATGGTAAGATAGCGCTCGACGTCAGAATAGGTCCATCCGGCTTTGCCGTCGTTCTTTTCAGTCAGTCTCAAGGTAATAATATGCTTCGGCACACCATCATTGCCGGTGGAAGCCTGCCAGTGATGTTCAGAATCCACTTTGGTAGGATCAATCGTTCCGCCCAGAGTAAATGTCTGTTCACCTGCGCCGTTCGTCGTAATCGTGTTGTTTGTAAACGCAATACCGCAATCTGCAAGAGTTACGCTGTCGTCCGGTGTAAACACCACACTGTATTGTTCATTTTCACCAACAGTGCCATACACAAGATCAAATGTAAATGTTTCCTCGCCGGGGACTGTATCGCCGCCCTTCACAACAGTCTTATCTACCTCAAACGAAAATGGTTGCGGATTTTCGTCGGCTGTCGCAGCCGATGCGGTAACCGTGGAGATTCCCAGCGTCATAGTGCAACACAGCAACAGTGAAAGCAGAAGATTTCTTCTTGATTTCATTGCAATTTCTCCTATTACATTTATTGATCGCTTTTATTTTCAAGATAGAAAAGCGGCTTCGGCAGTTCCCGTTGCCGCTCTTTCCACCCAAAAACGTGGCTGAATTACTCAGCGTTTTCTTTTTTCTTTTTTCCGTAAATGGTAGCTCCGAAAATTCCGCATCCGCTCACGAACAGCAATGCAATCCAGAGGAACATATTGCTGTTTGCGCCGGTTTCGGGAGTAGCCGGTTTGGTCGGTTCACTCGATTCTGTAGGATCGGCTGGCTCCTCAGGTTGCGGATCGGTCGACTCGATCGGCTCGGTCACAGCCTCGTAACTTACCGCAAAGCTCATGCCGTTGGCATATTCTTCGCTGATTTCGCCGTCAACGATCTCCTTAACAGCGATGCCGATATCGAGAGCGTCGTTCTCGAAGAAAGGTTCGATGTGCCACTGCTCGGAAGCATAGGTCCAGCCCTTTGTGGAGCCCTTCACCATGCGGACACTAAAGCCCTCGGTGAGGTTGCACAGCTGATCTTCGCCGGTCACCTTAATTTTGATGATGCCGCCGACGAAAGCAACGCCGTTCTCGTCGAACTCCAGGTTCTCAACAACAACGCTGTCGTTCAGAATCTCGAACTCAGCATCCTCGTAGCCCAGGTTGTAGATTTCGAACTTGAAAGTTTCCTTGGCAGGCTTCTCATCCCCTGTCAGCTTTACGGCGAGGGAAACAGGCAGATCAATGGTGTAATCCTGCACGCCAAGTGCCGGAGCGATTTCATAGTCACACTCAGAGCACTTGATCGGGTCGGTTTCTGTTGCTGCCTCACGGTCAGGCGTGTGGGCTGCTTCGTCAGCCTTGTCACCGCAGCGTGAGCATTCATGCCAGTGTTTGTCGGCATTGTTGCTCCATGTGGTTGCATAGGCGTGAC
>JAQXIB010000150.1 GCA_029007575.1 Clostridiales bacterium
GAAACAGCGAAGCAGTATATGGTTCAGCTGATGGAGATCGTTCCCTCCACCGCCAACATTGAGGTTTATGCCAAAATTGTGCGGGAAAAGTATTATCTGCGTGCGCTGATCGATGCTTCCAAGGAGATCATCGCCAACGCCACCGAGGGCACTGGCACCGCCAATCAACTGCTGGACATGGCGGAGCAACGCATCTACGACATCCGTCAGGGCAGAAGTGCAGAAGGACTGGTTCGTATCGACGAAGTCATTATCCAGTCATACGATACCCTGCAAAAATTAAGCGGTGAGGATAAGGCGGAGTATTTGGGCATTCCGACCGGATTTGACCGGTTGGACAGCGTGATTACGGGACTGAATAAGTCGGATTTGTTGATCATTGCGGCACGTCCTGCGATGGGAAAGACAAGCTTTGCTTTGAATATTGCCTCTCATGTAGGCAAGAAAAGCGGGAAAGAAGTGGCGATTTTCTCTCTGGAAATGTCCAACGACCAGTTGGTGTCCCGGTTGCTGTCGGCAGAGGGGCAGATTTCCAGCTATAATCTGCGCACCGGAGAACTGACGCCGGACGAATGGGTACGGCTTGCTTCGGCGGCCGAGATTTTGTCCCGCGCCGAGATTTATCTGTCTGATACGCCGAATATCAGCGTTGCCGAGATGAAGGCAAAGCTGCGGCGGCAAAAGAATTTGGGGCTGGTGGTGATCGACTATTTGCAGTTGAGGTCTACCGGACGAAAAGACGGCAACCGTGTGCAGGAAATTTCGGAAATTACCCGTAACTTAAAGATTATGGCAAAGGAATTGAATGTGCCGGTCGTTACCTTGTCCCAGTTGGGACGCGGTCCCGATTCCCGTACCGATCACCGTCCGTTGCTGTCTGATTTGAGAGAATCCGGCTCTATCGAACAGGATGCCGATGTGGTTATGTTCCTGTATCGGGACGAGTATTACAACAAGGAAACCGAGGATCACAACATCGCTGAATGTATCGTGGCAAAAAACCGTCACGGCGAGGCAGATACGGTCAAGCTCGCATGGGATGGGCAGTTTACCAGATTCAGCAATTTGGAGTTGTATCGAGATGAACCGCAAGGTTATTGATTGTATTGACAGATATCATATGCTGTCTCCCCACGACCATGTTGTTGTGGGGGTTTCCGGCGGTGCCGATTCTTTGGCACTGCTGTATTTTTTGACTCATGAGCTTTCGGAGTATCAGCTGCGGATCACAGCCTGCCATATCAACCATCTGCTGCGCGGCGAGGAAAGCATGCGGGATCAGCGGCATGTGGAAGAATTGTGCGCCCAGTGGCAGACTCCCTTGCACGTCGAGCAGATTGATATACGAGAGATTGCGCAGCAGCGTGGGCAGACCTTGGAGGAAGCGGGCAGAAACGAACGCTATCGGGTTTTTGCGGGCCTAGCCGGAGCGGAGGGGAAAATCGCGACCGCCCACACGATGTCGGACAGCTTTGAAACCCAGTTGTTTAATCTGGTGCGGGGCTGCGGCGGCAAAGGACTGTGCGGCATTCCGCCGGTGCGGGGGAACATCATCCGTCCGTTGATCACGGTTTCACGGGAGGAAACCGAAGCATATTGCCATGCGCATGGTATCTCCTATGTCACCGACAGCACCAATCTGGATCCTGCTTACAGCCGGAACAAGCTGCGGTTGGAAGTGATTCCGAAGCTGTGCGAGATCAATTCCGGAGCGGCTGTCCATGCGGCGCAGTTGGGACGATCGCTGTCGGAAGATCAGGACTTTCTGGAGCAGGCGGCAGCGGAAAAATTGCGGCAGATCAGCGACGGAGATCGGCTGTCGGTTTCTGAATTGTGGGAATGCCATCCGGCAGTGATGAGGCGGGTGCTGATGCTATGGCTGCAAAAAAACGGAGTCGATTATGATTTTCAGACGCTCGACAGGATTTCTGAAATTGTTCGTTCGGACTGCGGTAAAATCAATATTGCCGGCGATTTTTTCTGTGCCTGTCAAAATGGAAAATTAACCCTTTCGAGAAAGGCGGAGAAAACGCCGTATTTCGAATTCCCGCTGGAAACAAAAGAAATGGAAATGCCTTCGGGCAAAAAATACAGATTTTGGATCAAAAACAAGGAAGAAATGATCCGCATTCAAGAAATATTCAAGAATTCCACATATAAACTCCTTGATTATGATAAAATAATTGGTAAACTAATAATAAGGCAACGACGCAACGGCGACCGTTTTCGTATATTCGACAGGCATATTACAAAAAGTATAAAAAAACTGTTTAATGAAGCGAAAATTCCACAAGAAATGCGAGAAAAAATCTTCCTAATCTGCGACGAACGTGGTATAATATACGTTGAAGGTTTCGGCATCTCCGACCGTGTGGCGCCGGACGCAAAAACAGAAAAATATCTTGTGGTGGAAGAGAAGGGCAATTCATGAAGAATGATATTTTAAAAGCGTTGATTACCGAAGAAGAATTACATCGAAAGGTAGCGGAACTGGGTAAAAAAATCAGTGAGGATTATCGGAATAAAAACTTGTTGATGGTCAGTGTCCTGAAAGGCTCGGTCGTGTTTATGGCGGATTTGATGAGAGAAGTCACGATTCCGTGTGAGATAGATTTTATGTGCGTTTCCAGCTATGGCAGCGGCGTCAAAACCAGCGGCGTGGTGAAGATCATCAAGGACTTGGATATTGATTTAAAGGATCGCGATCTGCTGATTGTGGAAGATATCTTGGACAGTGGAATGACGTTAAGCTATATTAAAACCATGCTGGAGCAGCGGGGAACCAGATCTATCAAAATCTGCACCTTGCTCGATAAGCCGGAAAGAAGACAAGCTGATATCAAAGCGGATTATTCCTGCTTTAATGTGCCGGACGAATTTGTGGTCGGTTACGGCTTGGATTATGATGAAAAATACAGAAATTTACCTTATGTGGGTATTTTGAAACCGGAAGTGTATAATAAGTAGGTGTCGGTGTTCCTGAAAGGAAACACAGGTGCTGTATTTTATAAAAAACAAAATTTATTGATATCCGAGATTAATTAAGGGAGTTGTGAACTGATTGACAAATAAAAATAACAAAAGCATTATTTTATACGTAGTGCTGGTTATCGCCTTGCTTATCGGGATGACCTTTATGCTGTCACAATTTCAGACCGGACAGACCCAAACCATTACTTATTCTGAGGTAGTCGGTTATTTTCAGGATAACAAGGTGTCTGAATTTTCACTGGATCTGGGCAGCGGACAATTAAACTATAAGCTCAAAGGAGAAACGGGCAAAGACGGCAAGGAAAAAGTCAATACTTATAAAGTTCCGCATGTCGGCTTGTTTGTGGAAGCGGTCGAGCCGATTGTGTTAGAGTACAACAAGGATAATCCGGACGATCGGATTAAATTCAGCTACAAGGAAGCCAAGGATTATTCCTTCCTGATGAGTTTGATCCCGATTGTACTGCTGATTGGCGCGATGGTGTTCTTCTGGTTCTATATGATGAGGCAGACCAACGGCGGCGGAAAGATTTCTCAGTTTGGAAAAGCACAGCTGAAAAACACGGCGCAGCAGGCAAAGAAAACGACCTTTGCCGAGGTTGCCGGCGCGGACGAGGAAAAAGAAGAACTGGCGGAAATCGTTGAGTTCCTGAAAAATCCGAAGAAGTTCAACGAATTGGGCGCGCGGATTCCGAAAGGCGTATTACTGATGGGACCTCCCGGTACCGGTAAAACGTTGCTGGCAAGAGCGGTCGCGGGAGAAGCGGCGGTACCGTTCTTCTCCATTTCGGGCTCCGATTTTGTGGAGATGTTTGTCGGTGTCGGTGCTTCCAGAGTGCGTGATTTGTTTGATCAGGCAAAGAAAAACGCTCCTTCTATTATCTTTATCGATGAAATTGATGCGGTCGGACGTCATCGTGGAGCCGGTCTCGGCGGCGGCCACGATGAACGGGAGCAGACTTTGAACCAGTTGCTGGTTGAGATGGACGGTTTCGGCGCCAACGAGGGTGTCATTGTCATTGCGGCAACCAACCGCCGCGATATTTTGGATCCGGCGTTGTTGCGTCCGGGACGGTTTGACCGTGAGATCGTGGTCGGATATCCCGATGTCAAAGGCAGAGAGGAAATCCTAAAGGTGCACTCTCGGAACAAACCGCTCGGCTTTGATGTCGACTTGAGCGTGATCGCGAAATCAACAGCCGGATTCACCGGTGCGGATCTGGAAAACCTGATGAACGAGGCGGCACTTTTGGCGGCAAGACGGGGCCGCAAGGCGATCACTGAGGTAGACATCGAGGAAGCGACCATCAAGGTCGTTGCGGGACCGGAGAAAAAATCTAAGGTTATTACCGATAAAGAGAAAAAGCTGACGGCATATCACGAAGCCGGTCACGCGATCGCAACCTATTATTGCGAAACACAGAGTCCGGTGCATCAGATATCGATCATTCCGCGTGGAATGGCGGGCGGCTTTACGATGTCCTTACCAGAGGAGGACCGCAGTTACCGCAGAAAAGGCGAGATGAAAGAAGAAATCGTCGTTTTGTTGGGTGGTCGTGTGGCTGAAAAACTGGTGCTGGATGATATTTCGACCGGTGCCTCCAATGATATCGAGCGTGCTTCTAATATTGCGAGAAATATGGTAACGCGGTACGGCTTCAGCGAAAAACTGGGTCCTATCGTTTACGGACAGGGCGATCATGAGGTGTTCCTCGGCAGAGATTACGGACAGGAACGGAATTATTCCGAAAATGTTGCGGCTGAAATCGATGCGGAAGTACGGGAAATCATTGATACCGCCTATGAAAAAACCAAGGATATTTTGTCCGCTCATATGGATCAGCTCGATTTGGTTGCCAAATATTTGATCGTCAATGAAAAGGTTGACGGTGAGGTATTTAAGAAGTTAATGACCGGTGAGATGTATTATGATGCCGACGCAGAGCTTGAAAAATACAATGCGCAAAAGCAATTAAAACAAGCACCGGAGCAAGAAGAAAACCAAACCACCAATATTTAATCGTTTGTTGAGTAACGAGGAAAGTTGGTTGCATCAATAAACCCACGCGAGCAAGGCACTCTCCGTAAAGGAGAGTGCCTTGAAATATACAATATCAAAAGGGGTGACTATGTGGACATATCCAATTGCTTTTATCAAACGCTAAATGCTCTAGGAATGCATGGTATCGAATTCCCTGTTTTTGATACAGCACGAATTGGGATTCGCTTTGATATTGGAGATTCGTCAGATTTTGATGTGTATTCAAAGAAGCACACCGTTAATCCGTTATATATAGACCATTGTCTTTACAGAGTTACCCAGATCATGGATTCGTTGCCTAATCTTCCTGATATACTCGCGATACAATTATATTTTATGAATGAGCATGAATTACAAAAAGAGATAAAAGATATTTTGTCCGTTACAAAATTGCCATATCCTCATGAAACAGATAAAAACGAAACTATTTTGGACGGCAAACCAACCAATGTAGCGATACTTTTATGGGATTTGTCAATCATAAACTTTTCAAAAGAAACATTGTTAAAAGAAGTTATTGCTTCGGATTTAGACGGAGAGCATTTATTGACAGCGTCAGTATTTTGGGTTTGGTCAAATAGTAACATCATGTTTCATTTATATGATGACAGAGGCGCCGACTTGGTTGCTGCGGAAAAATCAGCAATAAAAAACGTGTATTTAAGATTTAACCAATGGATACTGAAATGCGACAGGGAAAACATTGAATCGATTTTTGAAGATTAATGATAAAAAGAGAGCAAGCCGAATTTGACTTGCTCTCTTTTTCTCTTTTCAATGACCGTTCTTATTGTACTGCCTGAACGTTAGCAGCTTTTAAACCGCGTTCGTCCTGCTCGATATCAAAAGTAACTTTTTGACCCTCATTGAGTGTTTTGTAGCCGTCTGCTACAATAGCGGAAAAATGTACAAACACATCGTCGCCGCCGTCATCGTTAGAGATGAAACCGAATCCTTTCTCAGCATTAAACCATTTTACTGTACCGTTGTTCATAGTAGGTACCTCCAATTAAAATTAGAATCCTGATCAAAATCTGAGCTGCTGGAAGTTTTACTGCATCTGTGTGACAAATATCATCAAATGGCTCAATACGACTCACCATCATCCGTTCGATCTTTTAACAGGTTCTTTCATTTTGTTTTGGGACAAATAAAAAACACATTGTTTCAATCAGATATGCGATAAATGATTGAAACAATGTGGTAATCACTTAATCCATCCAAAACAATATATTTATTATAGCATGGTTCACAAAAAATGTCAAGTACACAATCAAATTTTTTCTTATCGCGCCGGAACATTTGAACAGTGACGATTTTTTACAGCGGTGCGGCTCTTGACAAAACGAATATTTGCGCATATAATAAAAACCAAATAAACTGAAAGTTGTAAGAATGTTTCAGCACGCCTTCGCTTTCCAGAACGCGGAGGCAGGATATAATGATTTGAAATCGCAGATGGGGAAGGCAATTGCAACAAAAGCACAACCAGAGAGGCTTGCCGCGGACAGCGTGCTGGAAGCAAGCTTGTGCTGAAGTGATTGTTACCGCCCCGGAGAGCGCGGGAAAAGCAGTTGTAATCGTGGCTGCGTTTAACCGTGACGGTGTGGCTATCGTTAACAGGCTGTCAAGCGGCGGGTGCTTTCCCGCAAGTTGGGTGGAACCGTGGAGTAGTATGCTTCATCCCTGTCTATGGATAGGGATGGGGCATTTTTTATAAACCAAACAAGATAAAAGGAGATCAAAAAGATGATACAGATTACTTTAAAAGGCGGTACTGTAAAAGAGTATCAAGAGGGCATATCGGTTGCGGATATTGCCAAAGATTTAAGTATGGGACTTTATAAAGCGGCTTGCGCCGCAAGGGTAGACGGCACAGTCTGCGATTTGCGTACATCGCTTGACAAGGATTGTCAGGTGGAGATATTGACTTTTGATGATCCGGATGGCAAAAAAGCGTTCTGGCATACTGCTTCTCACGTTTTGGCGCAGGCGGTGAAACGACTGTATCCCTCCGCCAAGCTGGCAATCGGTCCTGCGATAGACAACGGATTTTATTATGACTTTGATGTGGAAAAAGCATTTTTGCCCGAGGATTTGGAGAAAATCGAGGCGGAGATGAAAAAAATCGTCAAAGAGGGCATTGCACTGAATCGGTTTGAGCTGGCACCGCAGGAAGCAATGGCGAAGCTTGGTGAGATGGGTGAGCCGTATAAGGTAGAGCTTGCAAAAGAACATGCCGATAAGGGCGAGCACATCAGCTTTTACAGTCAGGGAGATTTTGTCGATCTTTGCGCCGGCCCGCACCTGATGACCACTGCGCCGCTCAAGGCGATCAAACTGCTCAACTGTACCGGCGCATATTGGCGCGGGGATGCCAGCAAAGCACAGCTTTGCCGTGTTTACGGTACGGCGTTCCCGAAGGCTTCTCAGTTAGAAGAACATCTCACCATGATGGAAGAAGCAAAAAAACGCGATCACAACCTGCTCGGTCGTCAGTTGGGATTTTTCACGACCTCCGATTTGATCGGTCAGGGCTTGCCGATCCTGCTACCGAAAGGGGCAAGAGTCATCCAACTGTTGCAGCGTTTTGTTGAAGATGAAGAGGAAAAACGCGGTTGGCTGTTGACAAAAACGCCCTACATGGCGAAAAGCGATCTGTATAAGCTGTCGGGACACTGGGATCATTATCAGGATGGTATGTTCGTGCTGGGCGACGAAAACAAGGACAGCGAAGTGTTTGCGCTGCGCCCGATGACCTGTCCGTTCCAGTATCAGGCGTATTTAAGCAAAAAACGTTCCTATCGGGAACTGCCGCTGCGGTACAATGAAACCTCGACCTTGTTCCGTAACGAAGCATCCGGAGAAATGCACGGCTTGATCCGGGTACGTCAGTTTACCATCTCCGAGGGACATTTGATGTGCCTGCCGTCCCAACTGGAGCAGGAGTTTAAGAGCTGTTTGGAGCTTGCTATCTATATGCTCAAGACGCTGGGCTTATATGAGGATGTTTCTTATCGGTTCTCGCAGTGGGATCCGAACGACCGCGACAAATATATCGGTACGCCGGAGCAATGGGATGAAGCGCAGAGCGTGATGCAGAAAATTTTGGATCATCTTGAAATCCCGTATAAAATCGGTATCGGTGAAGCGGCGTTCTACGGTCCTAAGCTCGACATTCAGATAAAGAATGTTCACGGCAAGGAGGACACGCTCATAACCATTCAGATTGACCAGATGCTTGCCGAAAAATTCGGCATGGAATAT
>JAQXIB010000151.1 GCA_029007575.1 Clostridiales bacterium
CGAAGCACAAGCTTGCCCGGATCATATACATATGCTGGTGAGCATCCCACCGCATATCAGTATAGCACAGTTTATGGGATATCTCAAGGGAAAAAGTTCACTGATGATTTTTGACCGACATGCGAATTTAAAATACAAATATGGGAGTCGAAGTTTTTGGTGTAGAGGATATTATGTAGATACGGTTGGTCGAAATAAAAAAGTGATAGCGGAATATATAAGAAATCAGTTAGAAGAAGATTACGCAGCAGACCAAATTAGTATAAAAGAATATATCGACCCGTTTACGGGTAACAAGAAACAGTAGGCAAAAAAAGACAGCCGCACGTGAGCGGCTGCCTGAGAATGTAATGCGGTGCTAAACTTTCAGTGCCCCTTTTAGGGGCTAAGCCAGTATTAACCCCTTATAGGGGTGGAGCAAACCACCGGTTGAACCGGTGGTTTTGATTAGGTGCTTTTTAGCTGCATTTGCTGTATCCGCAGTTACGGCAAATTACACATCCGCCTTCATGCTCCAGAGCGCTGCCGCATTCAGGACAGTCTTTGATTGCTTTGGAAGCCGTTTCCTGTACCGCTTCTTTAGCGGAGGATGTTGCGGCTGCAGTCGGTGCAGCAAGCAATTGACCGCCGTTTTTTTGCAACTCATAGACTTTTTTGATTACTTTGGCGATTGCATCCGGACAGGAGGTACACTGCATTCCGGATTGCCGTACCGTAGAAGGACAGCGGATGCCTTTCAACTGATCCAGAATTTCTTCCACCGAAATACCGGAGCGAAGTGCAATGGAAGCAAGTCGTGCGGTGGCTTCGGATTGTGACGGACATCCCCCGGCTTTTCCAGTGCTGGTGAATACTTCGCAAATACCGTTTTCATCATAGTTGACCGTAACATACAAATTTCCGCAGCCGATTCTCATCCGTTCGGTTAATCCCATTGTTACCGCAGGACGTGGGCGAGGAGAAATTTCTCTGACTGTATTTGCGGCAGGAACGGTCAGCGCCGGTGCTTTTTCTTCTTTTTTGATGCTCAACACCTGGCTGTCACGGGATCCGTCACGATAAATTGTCACACCTTTGCATCCGGTTTCATAAGCGCGAATGTATACTTCACGGACATCTTTTTGCGTCGCCGAAGATACAAAATTAACGGTTTTAGATACTGCATTATCGGTATGTCTTTGGAAAGCAGCCTGCATTTTGATGTGGTATTCCGGACTGATATCGTGAGAAGAAACGAACACGCGGCGAATATCTTCCGGAATTTCTTTAATATGTGCCAATGTTCCTTCTGTTGCAATTTTTTCCATTAATTCATCGCTGTATATTCCGCGTTTCATCAAAACATTTTTTAATACGGGATTGACTTCGATCATTTTTGTGGAGTCCATTACATTACGGATAAAAACATATGCGAAAACAGGTTCGATTCCGGAACTGACTCCTGCGATGATTGAAAGCGTACCGGTTGGTGCAATGGTGGTCACAGTGCCGTTGCGGGTAGGTTGTCCGTCTTTCAGCGTGCTGCTCTCGAATAACGGAAAAGCCCCTCTTGTTTTTGCCAGCTCCTGACTCTTTTTCTTGGCGCGGGCATTAATGAACGCCATGATTTTTTCACCCAGCGCAACACCTTCTTCGGAGTTATACGGTATGCCCAAATATAACAGCATATCTGCAAATCCCATAATTCCCAAACCGATCTTTCGGATCTGTTTGGTAGTATGATCGATCGCCTCCAGCGGATATTTGTTGACTTCAATGACATTATCCAAAAAATGAACCGCTTTGTCCACTGTGGCGCCTAATCTGTCATAGTTGATGTGATAACTGCCATCCTCAGACTCATCCAGCATAGCTACAAGATTAATGGAGCCTAAATTGCAGCTTTCATAAGGAAGCAGCGGCTGTTCACCGCAAGGATTGGTACTTTCGATTTCACCGTATTCCGGCACGACATTGTCCCGATTTAAACGATCCAGGAAAATAATACCGGGTTCTCCGGTTTTCCATGCGTTTTCCACTATTTTATCAAACACTTTGGCTGCGTTGAGCTGTCCGGTCACTTTGTGCGTGGACGGATCGACCAGATCGTAATCTGCGCCGCTTTTTACCGCTTCCATAAAAGCTTCTGTGATGCCGACCGAAATGTTAAAGTTGGTAATTTCTTTTAGATCGGATTTGCAGTCAATAAATTCCAAAATATCGGGATGATCCACGCGCAGAATCCCCATATTAGCGCCCCGACGGGTGCCGCCTTGTTTCACCGCTTCAGTTGCCATATTGAATACTTTCATAAAGCTGATCGGACCGGAAGCTACTCCGCCCGTTGTATTGACCGGAGCCCCTTTCGGACGCAGGCGGGAAAAGGAAAAACCGGTTCCGCCGCCCGATTTATGTATTAAAGCTGCTTGCTTGATGGTTTCAAAGATACCTTCCATTGTATCTTCTACCGGCAGTACAAAACAAGCGGACAATTGTCCGAGCGGCCGGCCGGCATTCATAAGGGTAGGAGAATTCGGCAAAAACTCCAGATTTGTCAGCATATCATAGAATTGTTCCGTCGTTTGTTTGACGTCCGCCTGCTTATCAAATTTTTTATCGGCTTTTGCAATAGCTCCGGCAACACGCTGAAACAATCCGTCAACGGTTTCAGTTACTTCGCCCTTTTCATTTTTGATTAAATAGCGTCGCTCCAAAACGATTTTTGCATTTTCGGTGATTTTCATTGATTACATCCTTTCTATACAAAATTTCGATATCTTGTGCTGTTTCTTGCATAATATACTATATATTGTATCACCGCTTGAAAAGATAGTCAAGAGGAAATACAAATAATTCATGCTCACTGAAAAATTCATAAACAATGACAAAAATAGGATCCTTGTTCAGTATCACATGACGAACGGAAATACTCAGAAACTAAAGCGTATTTCGCCAATAGCTGTTTCAATGCCCAGTAGGAAAACAAAAATGCAAAAAGCCGAAACGCGATGTCACGTTTCGGCTTTTTGCATTACAGATCATCAGCATCTTGAACGGGAACTTCAAATTCGTCAATGGGATTGCCGGTGTAACTTCCAAACGGATCAAAGTTATAACTTGTAAGAGAGACCATGTCATCAATTTTTTGAGAAATGCTTTGCTGTTTGTTTATTTCACCTTTGCTGTTATAGCTCCGGTAAGTTTTTTTGTGTCCGTATTTTCTCTGACTCATCTTGTCACACCCTTTCAAATGGTAATTTCCTAATTGATAAAATGACCGGAATCCATTTTGTACAGCGCAGCAGAAAATATACTGAATCTGTTGCGCTAATGCTAGTTTTCCCGAAAAAAACGGATTCTTTCTAAAAGGATGTCATGGGAAAATTTTATTATTTTAATGCTCACTTTGTATTTCGATTTCATTCTGAAATCGAAATCTGTGTTTACATCAAAGAATGTCTGAACCAAGAAAAATCCGAAATTTCGGATTTTTCTTGGTTTGTACGGCGAAAGCCGTTCGAACAAATCAAATTTTTGATTTGT
>JAQXIB010000152.1 GCA_029007575.1 Clostridiales bacterium
TCCCACCACCAGCACCAATCCCTCTGTCGGGAGCATCGCGCCGATTTCTTCCGAGATCGCGGTGATTTCGTCTTCATAATTCTGCGCCGCACGCTCAAAAGATGAAACCGAAACGGTAACATACTTTCCGACCGGTTTACCGACCTGCTGCGCCGCCGCTTCATCGGTTACTTCCACTCGGGTGATCTTGACGCCGTTACGTTCCTCTTCGCTGCGAACGACACCCTCCGGCATCTGCTCCCCTGCAAATTCCACCGCTTCCACTGCCAAATCGGTTCTGATAGACATATTGATTCCTCTTCCTTTCCGTTTTTACGATTTGTTTTTCAAAAAATTCAAAAATCTCTTGCAATCTTTCGCAATTCATGGTAATATAATATCTGTTGTCATAGGGGCATTGTGTCTAAAAACTTGTTAACCCGCAAGTTTTTTGTTTCTGTGACGTGACTTCCGGCATTTAGTGTTTCCTGCACGATGCCAAATATGAGAAGGAGGTGCGATTTATGCCGAATATTAAATCCGCGAAAAAAAGAGTAAAAGTTAACGCTACAAAAGCGCTTCGCAATAAAGCAATGAAATCCAATTTGAAAACGATCTTAAAGAAAGCTGATGCAGCTATCGCTGAGAATTCCGCTGATAAAGAGGCTGTTGTAAAACTGGCTGTAAAACGTTTGGATCAGGCAGGTGCCAAAGGCTTGCTTCATAAAAACAATGTTGCAAGAAAGAAATCCAATTTGGTCAGCAAGCTCAACAAAGCATAAGGCGCTTTATTTTCAAATATGGAGGACAATGCTTCCCAACCTCTGAAGCATTGTCTTTTATTTTTGGTATGATTTTCCCGCAAGATATCATCGGAGATCAAATTGTAAACATTTTGTTAAAATTTGCCGAAATCCTGATTTTTGTTTAAAATGGTTTGACAAAGGGATTGCGGTATGATAAAATGATAAGGCCGCTTATCTCGGGCTCTAAGTGCTTAGTGTGATCTATGCCGCCTCGTTCAGATAGCGAGTTTGATAGAAAGAGGCAGGTGCCTAAATTTATGTACGCAGTTATTGAAACAGGCGGAAAACAGTATCGCGTAAGCGAAGGCGATGTAATTTTCATCGAAAAACTGGATGTTGAAGCAGATGCAGCCGTTAGCTTTGATAAAGTTATCGCTGTCGGAAAAGAGGACGGAATCGTCGTCGGTGCTCCTTATGTTGAGGGCGCAACGGTTGCCGCAACCGCACTGAAAAACGGCAAGGGCAAAAAGGTGACTATTTTCACTTATAAGCCGAAAAAAGATTCTCACCGCAAAAAAGGTCACAGACAGGCTTACACACAGGTTCGCATCGAAACAATCAACGCATAATATCATGATATATGCTCATTTTTTCAAATCCGGAAAGTACTGCTCCGGCTTTTCGATTTCCGGACATGCCGGATACGCCGACTACGGGAAAGATATTGCCTGTGCCAGCATCACTTCGGCGGTGGAATTGACCGCCAACGGCATTACCGAAATCCTCGGATTGCCTGCAAAGGTTACTCTGGAGGAAAATCAGATCCGGCTGTCTCTCACTGAAGAGGCAGATATGATTGCCGCACAGCCTTTTTTAGATGCGCTCAAGCTGCATTTAAAACTGCTTTCGGAGGAATTTGAAAAAACGATTGATTTATCGGAAGAATAGCGTGGGAACTTCGTTCCACGCTCCGCAGTTTTCTCTTGCTCGTCCATATTCGGTCAAGGAAAGCTGTAAAAATGGTGATTAATTTGTTTTGCCGATTAACCGGCATAAACTGAAAGGAACGGTAACTGATATGTTAAAACTCAGCATGCAATTTTTTGCACATAAAAAAGGTGTCGGTTCTACTAAGAACGGCCGTGATTCTGAATCCAAACGGCTCGGCGCAAAACGTGCGGACGGTCAGTTCGTACTCGCCGGCAACATTTTAGTTCGTCAGCGCGGAACCCACATTCATCCCGGTGAAAACGTAGGACGCGGATCCGATGATACGCTGTTTGCTTTGATCGACGGCAAGGTGAAATTTGAGCGCGTCGGACGGGACGGCAAAAAAGTCAGCGTTTACGCAGACTAATAAGAATGCTTGTCTGAAAGCCTTGCGAAAACGCAAGGCTTTTGTTGTATCGAAACCGCTGCTTGCGGACACACTAATATTACATTGACAACAGCAATCATTGTAAAAGGCTATTCTGTTCCGGCGGCAGAATGTGCCGATTTTATCTCCGCCGGATATGGAGAAAAATCATGTTTGTAGATAAAGCGAAAATTTTCATCAAAGCCGGAAACGGCGGAAACGGCGCCGTTTCTTTTCATCGGGAAAAGTATGTCGCTGCCGGCGGTCCCGACGGCGGTGACGGTGGCAGAGGCGGCGATGTGGTCTTTCAGGTGGATGACAATCTTTCCACTTTGATCGACTTCCGCTATAAGCGCAAATACGTTGCTTCCAACGGGCAGGACGGCAGCTCCAAAAACTGCACCGGCAAAAGTGCAGAGCCGCTGATCGTCAAAGTGCCCCGCGGCACCTTGGTGAGAGAAGCAAATTCCGGGCGGGTGGTTGCCGATCTGTCGGGAGATGAGCCGGTCATCATCGCCAAAGGCGGAAACGGAGGCAAGGGCAATGCCCGCTTTGCCACTCCTACCCGCCAAATTCCACGCTTTGCCAAGCCGGGATTTGAAGGCGAAAGCATGGAGCTGACGTTGGAATTGAAGCTGCTTGCCGACGTCGGTTTAGTCGGATTCCCCAACGTCGGAAAATCCACCCTGATTTCGGTGGTCAGCGCCGCCAAGCCGAAAATTGCCAACTATCACTTTACCACCCTCACTCCCGTGCTCGGCGTGGTGAAAATCGAAGAGGGCAAATCCTTTGTCATGGCAGATATTCCCGGCTTGATAGAGGGCGCCAGCGACGGTGTCGGCTTAGGGCATGAGTTCCTGCGTCATGTGGAGCGTTGCCGTCTGATCGTCCATGTAGTGGATGTATCGGGCATAGAAGGACGCGATCCGATCGAGGACTTTGAAATTATCAATCGGGAATTAAAGAATTTCAGCGAAGAACTTGCAGAACGTCCGCAAATCGTGGCGGCGAACAAGTCGGACATGGCAACCCCTGAGCAAATTACGGCATTCCGCAGTTATATTGAAAATCTCGGCTATCCGTTTTTTGAAATTTCGGCGGCGACCACCGCCGGCACCAAGGAATTAATCGCCGCGGTTTCCTACAAGCTGGAGGAATTGCCTCCAATTAAGCGGTACGAGCCGGAACCGCTAAGCGCGGAAGAGCTGGAAAGCAATGACCGACGGAAATTTGATATCACCGTCGATGAGGACGGTATCTACGTCATTGACGCTCCTTGGCTGGAACAGGCGCTCAGCACCGTGGACATGGACGATTACGAATCCTTGCAATATTTTCAGCGTGTCATGCGCAGCAGCGGCATTATTGACAAGCTGGAGGAAATGGGAATCCAAGAAGGCGACACAGTGGAACTGTTCGGATTCCAGTTTGATTTTATTAACTAAGGTCTGTCCGAAAAGCCATGAAACATCGGCTTTTCGGATAGACCGGGAAAAGATGTGATGTTATCCTGACGGCAAATGAATACAACAACAATCCCAAACAGTTGAGCCCGCTGACCCTCGCTTTCCTCGGTGATGCCGTTTTTGAATTGCTGGTACGGGAACGGTTTATTGCAGACGGCAATGCTCCCGTTGCCAAGCTACATAAAAAAACGGTGGCGGTCGTATGTGCCTCGGCACAGTCCAACGCCATTTCTCTGCTGGAAGGACTGCTTTCCGAGGAAGAAACCGACATTTATAGACGGGGCAGAAACGCCAACGGCCACCATGTCCCCAAAAACGCAGATCCGATCGCATACCGTCGAGCAACCGGTTTGGAGGCCCTGTTCGGATATCTGTATCTCAAAGGAGAACAGGAACGTATCCGCTTTCTATTTGACCGCATATGGGAGCAACTCGGACAGCCGTCCGCATCCGATAAAATATAAACAACTGACACTGCGCAGTAATATAACGCACCTTCCTGCATATAACTAATGTATGCTCAACAGCTTAATGTATATCCGGGAGGCAGCGTTATGAAAACACGCGGTAAGGCGAAAAATATTCTCATTGATTATCTGTTTGTCGCAGTAGGAACAACGATCTATGCTTTAGGCGTACATGTGTTTACTGCGCCCAATCAAATTGCCCCCGGCGGCGTAACCGGATTGGCAACGGCGATCAACGCTTTATCCGGCATCCCGATCGGTACTTTTGTTTCGCTGATCAATATTCCGCTGCTGTTGCTTGGACTCAAATTTCTCGGCAAGAGCTTTGTTCTGAAAACGCTGGTTTCCTCCGTTTTGTTTACCGCAATGGTGGATATGCTGTTCGTTTTCGTGCCTACCTATACCGGGGATGTCCTGCTCGCCGCGTTGTTTGGCGGTGCCATGATCGGCGCCGGCATGGCAATTACCTTTATTCGAAACGGCTCAACCGGCGGCACCGACATTACCAACCGCATTATTCAAACGAAATTCCCGCAGTTTCCGATCGGCAAAATCGTTTTGCTTTCGGATCTAATCATTATCGCGTTTGCTACTTTGGTTTTTCGCAATCTAGAATCCGCATTGTATGCGATTATTTCCATGTTTATTTGTTCCAAAGTCATCGACGGCATCATATATGGATTAGATGTGGGAAAAATGGTATTTATTGTTTCAAACCACTGCCCTGCCATCTCCAGAGCCATTATTGAGGAGGTTCGTCGCGGCGGTACGATTCTGCCCGCCAAAGGCGCCTATTCGGGCGATCCTCGGGAAGTGCTCCTCTGCGCGATCCGTAACCATCAGTTTTATAAAGTCAAACGGATCGTGAATCAAGTGGACCCGAAAGCTTTTATTATTGTTACCAATGCAGGCGAGGTGTTAGGCGAGGGCTTCAAAAAAATAGACGGATAGCCAATTGGCAGTTTGTTGACTCCCAACCGGCTATCCGCGCATTTGACAAGAGATGCCCTATATTCAGCGTTATTGATTTTCTGTTTTATCTGCAATCGTTTTCATTCTGCTGCTGTCTGTTATTCTGTTGGTTTGAAAACTGGTTTTGCTCTTTTTTCTGCTGATTCTGCTTATGGTTGCAGTTTTGACTTTGCTGTTGCTGTCTGTTTTCAGACTGATTTTGATTTCTCTTTGCCACGGTTTTTCACCATCCTTTTCTACACTTGGTTTTTGCAGCAATCTGCTTATTTTCTCAGGTTTTCGGGACAATAAGCACCGAAAAATCAAGAATCATTTTCTTGATTTTTCGTTTTTTTATTGACGGAATCCGCATTCCGCTGTATTATTATATGGAACAGGTTTGCGGATATGCTTAGTTTTCAAAGAAAATATTATTGATACTAAAATCTAATGAAACGCTTTTATTCTTTCCGGCCTGAATTGCGCCAGAATGTGTTATCCTCCTTGCTGGGCGTCAACCCAGCGTCGTCCCCTGCCTTTTCTGGCACAATTCGTCCTCGGAAATCGATGAAAGCTTTCAATCAGATTTTAGTATGAAATATTGATGATGTAAAAAAGCATTTATTGCATAATACTAAAATAGTTTAAGTTTTGAAAGGAAGATTTTCATGTCAGGACATTCCAAATGGAGTACCATCAAACGCAAAAAAGGAAAAACCGACGCGGAGCGCGCTAAGGTCTTTACCAAAATCGGGCGGGAAATGACGGTTGCCGTTCGCGAAGGAGGCCCCGACCCTACTATAAACAGCAAATTGCGTGATTTGATTGCCAAAGCAAAAGCCAACAACGTTCCGAACGACAATATTGACCGAGTGATCAAAAAAGCCGCCGGCGGTCAGGACAAAAATGACTATGAAAACATCGTTTACGAGGGATACGGTCCCAACGGCGTCGCCCTGATTGTCGAGTGTCTGACCGACAACCGCAACCGCACCGCATCTGATGTACGCCACTATTTTGACAAATTCGGCGGCAATTTAGGCACCCCCGGATGCGTTTCCTTTATGTTCTCTCCCAAAGGCATTATTTTGATCGAAGATGACGGCTTGGATGAAGAAAAGGTTATGGATGACGTCATGGAGGCAGGCGCCGACGATTACAAGCTGGAGGATGGCGTTCTGGAAATTTCCACCGACACCGCCGATCTGCACAACGTCAGAGAAGCATTGGAGCAGATGGGCTACGCCATCAGCTCGGCAGAAGCTGCGCAAGTCCCCGCGACCTATACCCGTCTGGAAGATCCGGACAGTTTGGTAAAAATGGGACGGCTGCTGGATGCGCTGGAGGATAACGACGACGTACAGAACGTATGGCACAATCTGGAAAACGAAGAGGATCTGCCGGAATAAGCGGAAAAGGCTGAAAATCGTTTTTTCTAAAACAAACAAAAAACAAAGATTGAGGTTTTGAAAGCATGATCTAAGACATCAGATCATATTTTTAGCCTCAATCTTTTTTCATCTTTTTTGTGCGATATTGTACCGGCGATATGCCGTATTGCTTAGTAAAAAGACGGGTAAAATAGTTTTGACCCGAAAATCCACATGCAGCAGCGATTTCCTTAACGGATTTTCGGCTGCATGTCAACATTTGCTCCGCTTGTGTCAGCCTAACTTGGTGCAAATACTCAATAATAGTCATGTGGTATTCTGACTTAAAGCAGCTCATCAGGGTAGAACTGCAACAATTAAATTTTTGTGTAAGCAAAGAAAGCGAAAACGTTTTATTGTAATTTCTGTTAATATATTGTTTGATCATTGGAGCAAGATGGTTGCTGCAGCGATTGATTTTATTCGTTCTTGTAATATGTTCCGCTACCAATTGCATAATGGTCACATAAGAATATATCAAATTTTCATCAATGGATTTGATGGTATCCACATATTGCTGTGCTTCATCGATATCGTCCATAAAAGGAATCAGCTTTTTGAGAATATATCCGCGCGAGGAACTGCTGTGACTGCGCACCTGTCCCATCATCAGATAGCCGGAAAGAACACCGAAATGATAAATCGGCGCCACCGCTTCGTATAAACCGCAATGACATTGATATACAAAGGTCTTTTCGGTCTGTTCGACCTTTTCAAAAGCGACCTTATCCATCTCATTACATTGTTGTCTGATCCGATCTATTTGTTGAATCCGGTTGCAAAACGGTGATAAACTTTGCGGGTAAGCATAAATCTCATTGTACTCTAAATCGTGAATCGATATTCGAAAACCGGATATCTGAAAAAATTCTTTTAAAATCGGAATAATTTCTGTGTTTTCCATCGTACCTCCTCCGAAAATACACCTATTTAGCAATTTGTGATATTGTGCTAATAATTATGGAATCTTGCATAGAATATCTAAGGTTAAAACGGTATAATGATGACAAAAGTTTGAAAGGAATGGTCACAATTATGCCGAAAAAAGATTTACAGCAAATGATTGACGCTATTTCCAATTTTAATATTACAGGTGTGCTGAACGGTTGCATTGCCTACGGGAACGGACACATCAACGACACCTTTTTGGTGATTTGCTATGATGAAGCAGGAAAAGAGCATAAATATATTTTACAGGCAATGAATCAATACGTTTTCAAGGAGCCCGAAAAAGTAATGGCGAACATTGAACGGGTAACCGCCTTTTTACGAACACAAACCGACAATCCCCGCGAAGTGATGTCTTTGATTCGCACAAAAGATAATCAAGCTTTTTTTAAGGATCAGTTCGGCTCTTACTGGAGAATGTATGACTTCATCACCGATGCGATTTGCCTGGAACGTCCCGATTGTACCGAGGATTTTTATCAATGTGCGGTTGCATTCGGAAAATTTCAGCGCTATTTAAATGATTTCCCTGCTGAATCTTTATATGAAATCATTCCGGATTTCCATAACACCCCCAAAAGATTTGAGCATTTTTCGCAAGCTGTCAAGCAGGATGCTTTTGAGAGAGCCAAAGACGTACAGGAAGAAATTGCTTTTTTAACTGCCCGCCAAAATTTTTACCCTATTTTAACGGACAGCTTCAAGCGCGGTGTCTTACCCCTCCGTGTGAGCCACAATGACACGAAATCCAACAATGTCATGTTGGACGCGTCAACCCGAAAAGCATTATGCGTCATTGATCTCGACACCATCATGCCGGGCTTTTCGGTGACCGATTTCGGAGATGCCATTCGTTTCGGCGCCAGCACTGCCGACGAAGATGAACAGGATCTCTCGAAAGTCCGTCTGAATCTCGATATGTTCCGCATGTACACCAAAGGTTTTCTGGACGGCTGCAGCGGCATGCTTGGGAATGACGAGATCATGCTATTACCGGAAGGCGCCAAAATGATGACCATAGAATGCGGCATGCGCTTCCTGACTGATTATTTGGAAGGTGACATCTATTTTAAGACAGCGTATGCAACCCATAACCTGGTACGCTGCCGCACACAGTTGAAGCTGGTGCAGGAAATGGAAGAACACTGGGATGAAATGAAAAGCATTGTCAAACAATATTGCAGATAGGAGACGATCGTCATGAACAACAATATTACTTTAGTGGTTATGGCTGCCGGTATGGGAAGCCGGTTCGGTGGATTAAAACAACTGGAGCCGATCGGCAACAACGGTGAAGTCATTCTTGATTTTTCAGTATATGACGCTTTAAAAGCGGGATTTAACAAAGTGGTGTTTGTAATCAAACATGAAATTGAGGACAGCTTTAAACGACTTGTCGGAGATCGTATTGCGCAAAAAGTACATGTTGAATATGTATTTCAGGAAACGGACGCTCTGCCCGAAGGTTTTGTCTGCCCGCCGGATCGCATCAAGCCATGGGGAACGGCACATGCAGTCCTTTGCTGCAAGGATGTTGTAAAAGAGCCTTTTGCGGTCATCAATGCAGACGATTATTACGGAAAAAGCGGATTTCAAAAAATAGCCGAATATTTAAAAAACGACAATAACGATTACTGTATGTTCGGATTCCGTCTGGCAAACACGCTGACAGAAAACGGCTCTGTATCCAGAGGCGTCTGTGAAATACAAAACGGCTGTTTGCAATCGGTCACCGAGCGCACAAAAATCATAAATTGTAAATATACGGAAGACAACGGAAAAACTTGGATTTGCCTTGCACCGGATACGATCGTATCCATGAACCTTTGGGGATTCCGTCCTGATATTTTTGAATATGCGCAGC
>JAQXIB010000153.1 GCA_029007575.1 Clostridiales bacterium
GTCATTACGGTTTTTATGCTGTTGTTCGGCATCAACTTCAATCTTTATTACCTGATTCTGATTCGTCGGTTTCGTTCTGTTTTCCGCAGCACCGAAATGTGGAGCTATATCGGGTTGGTAGCGCTTTCGGTTGCCGCTATCACCGTTAATATTTATCCGGTATATCAGAATTTTTCGGAGGCGCTGCGGTTGTCGGCGTTTCAGGTGTCCTCGATCATCACCACCACCGGATACGCCACGGCGGATTTTAACCTTTGGCCCGAAATGTCCAAGGGCATTTTACTGTTTTTGATGTTTATCGGCGGATGCGCCGGTTCGACAGCCGGAGGGCTGAAAGTATCGCGAGTGGTGATTTTGCTGAAGATGATCCGCAGAGAACTCAATCGTATGCTTCATCCGCGTTCGGTCAGCGTAGTGAAATTCGAGGGCAAACAGGTCGATGAATCGACGCTTAACAGCGTCAGCATCTATTTTGTGCTGTATATTATCTGCTTTTGTGTCATTTTCTTTGTATTGTGCTTTGAACCTTTTGATTTCGCGACCAACTTCAGCGCAACGGCAGCGTGTTTTAACAACGTGGGGCCGGGCTTCGGAGCGGTAGGCCCTGCGGCAAGCTATCAAGGGTATTCCGCGTTGTCAAAAGTTGTGCTGTCGATCGCTATGCTGCTTGGCCGATTAGAAATATTTCCGTTGCTGCTTGCATTTTCTCCGTCTACGTGGGCAAAAAAATAATAAGATACTTTTTACTTGCCGAAGCTTATCATCGGATACGTTCAAGAGTGTTCTTACAGACACTCTTGTTTTTCAAATATGATTTTTGTTTGTGAGAGGATGGAACCGCTTTGCGATATCTGCTCAAAAATCTGAAAAAATATAGAAAAGAAAGCATTTTGGCGCCGCTGTTCAAGATGCTGGAAGCGTTGTTTGATCTGTTTGTTCCTCTTGTGGTGCAGGATATCATCAATGTGGGCATACGGGATCATAACACCGTCTATATTTTGCAACGCTGCGGTCTGATGGTGGGGCTGGCGGTAGTTGGACTGATATGCAGTATCACTGCGCAGTATTTTTCGGCACGGGCCGCGGTCGGATGCGCTGCCGGATTAAGGCATGATTTGTTCTCTCATATCCAGACCTTGAATTTTTCGGAAATGGATCAGATCGGAACCAGTACGCTGATTACCCGAATGACCAGCGATATCAATCAGGTGCAGAACGGACTCAATATGTTTTTGAGATTGTTTCTGCGCAGTCCGTTTATTGTGTTTGGCGCCATGATCATGGCGTTTACCATCCATCCGCGTCTTGCTTTGATTTTTGCGGTAATCATTCCGGTTTTGTTTGTGATCATCTTCGGCATCATGAAGTGGACTTCGCCCCTGTATAAGAAAGTGCAGACGAAGCTGGATACGGTATTGGGAATTACAAGGGAAAATCTATCCGGCGTGCGGGTCGTTCGTGCGTTCAATAAGGAGCAATCCGAAACGGAGCGCTTTCAGGAATCCAACGAGCAGCTCAACAGAGAGCAACTGCATGTCGGACGAATATCGGGACTGATGAATCCGCTGACCTATGCGGTGGTGAATCTGGGTATCATTGCCATTTTATATATGGGCGGCGCAGCCGTAAACAGTGGCAGTCTGATGGACGGCAGTGTGATCGCGCTCATTAACTACGCCAGTCAGATTTTGGTGGAATTGATCAAACTGGCCAATACCGTGGTGTTGATCAGTCGGGCGCTTGCGAGCTTAAGCCGCGTGGAGATGGTGCTGGACACAAAGCCGTCTATGATTTTTCCCAACTCTCCTTCCCCGACGCCGGCCAGCGAGGAAGCTGTTCGGTTTGATCACGTCAATCTCAGGTATGCGGGAGCCGGCGAAGACAGTTTGACCGACGTCTCTTTTTGTGCCATGCGGGGACAGACTATCGGTGTGATCGGCGGTACCGGCAGTGGAAAAACCAGTTTAGTCAGTTTGATCCCCCGCTTTTATGACGCGACCGGCGGGAAAATTACATTGGAGGGTAAGCCAATCACAGCTTGGGCCAAGGAAGAACTCCGTGGTCATGTAGGGGTCGTTCCACAGCGGGCACAGTTGTTTACCGGCACGATTCGATCGAATTTGCTGTGGGGCAATCCCGACGCCTCCGAGGAACAGCTTGAGAAAGCACTGGAAACGGCGCAGGCGCTTGATTTTGTCCGCAAAAAGCCGCTTGGCTTAGACGAGCCGGTGGAACAGGGCGGGCGTAACTTTTCCGGTGGGCAGAAACAGCGCTTGACCATCGCCAGAGCATTGGTAAAAGAGCCGGAGATTTTGATTCTGGATGACAGCGCCAGCGCATTGGATTTTGCTACCGACGCCGCATTGCGCAAGGCGCTGCGCACGCTGCCGGAGCATATCACGGTGTTTATCGTTTCTCAAAGGACCTCCAGCCTGCAGCACGCCGATCAGATTTTAGTGCTGGAGGACGGCCGTTTGGCAGGAGGCGGCTCTCATGCCGCTTTGCTGGAAAGCTGTCAGGTGTATCGGGAAATTTACGAAAGTCAATTCAAGTAATGACAGACGATGACGGAGAAAATACAGATTTTAGGAAAGAGGGCAGGTTAGGATGTCCGCGAAACAAGAAAATAGATTGAGCCGTGAAGAAAGCCGCAGGACACTGCGGCGGGTATTGCATTTGATCCGGCCTTATCTTATTTATATCATATCAAGCTTGCTGTGCGCCGTTGTCAGTGTGGTGGCGCAGTTGTTGGTGCCGATTTTTTGCGGGGACGCCATTGATGTAATGATCGGCGCCGGCAGGGTGGTTTTTGCAAGCATTATTCGCATGATCATTGCGATTGCGGCGGCAACCGGCATTACGGCGGCGGCACAATGGATACTGTCGGTTTGCAACAATCGGATCGTTTTCGGCGTCTCACGGGATTTGCGCAACGCGGCAATTCGAAAAATCCAGACATTGCCGTTTTCCTATCTGGATGTGCACCCCTCCGGAGATTTGGTCAGCCGCATCATTGCCGATGTCGATACTTTCGCGGATGGGCTGCTGATGGGCTTTACCCAACTGTTTACCGGTGTTTTGACGATCTTGGGCACACTGGGATTTATGATATCGGTAAACCTGCCGATTACCTTGGTGGTCGTTTGTCTGACGCCGCTCAGTCTGTTTGTGGCAAGCTTTATTGCCCGTCATACCTACCGGCACTTTCAGCGGCAGACAGCAGTGCGGGGAGAGCAAACTGCGCTGATCAATGAAATGATTTCGGGGCAGAAGGTTGTGCAGGCATTCGGACACGAAGCAGAAAGTCTGAACACCTTTGACGAAGTCAATGACCGCTTGCAGAGTGCCAGTATGAAAGCAGTATTCTTTTCCAGCTTGACCAATCCCTGCACCCGTTTTGTCAACAGCATGGTCTATGTCGGAGTAGGCTTGACCGGCGCGTTGTTTGCCATATCGGGCGGTATCAGCGTAGGGCAGCTCAGCGTGTTTTTGAGCTATGCCAACCAATATGCCAAGCCGTTTAATGAGATTTCGGGCGTGGTGACCGAATTGCAGAATGCGTTAGCCTGTGCCGCGCGGGTGTTTCAACTGCTGGATGAGCAGGATGAGATACCGGATTCCGAGCAGGCGGCTGTTCTGGAAAGCGACGGACGGGTGGCGTTGGAGCAGGTGTCTTTCCGATATGTTCCGGAGCGACCGCTGATAGAGAATTTTACCTTGGCAGTCAAACCGGGACAGCGCATT
The DNA here is from genome assembly GCA_029007575.1 of Clostridiales bacterium. Classification (GTDB taxonomy): domain Bacteria; phylum Bacillota; class Clostridia; order Oscillospirales; family Ruminococcaceae; genus HGM13222. Next base: position 3,745 of record JAQXIB010000153.1, read on the forward strand.
GCGCTTGTCGGGCCGACCGGATGCGGAAAAACGACCTTGATCAACTTGTTGATGCGGTTTTACGACGTGGACAGCGGCAGCATCAAAGTGTCGGGACAGGATATCCGTCAAGTGACCCGCGCTTCGTTACGGCGCAATTACGGTATGGTCTTGCAGGATACTTGGCTGAAAGCCGGTACCATTCGGGAGAATATCGCCTACGGCAAGCCGGATGCCACAGAGGAAGAAATTGTTGCCGCGGCTAAAGCGGCGCACGCCGACAGCTATATCAGGCGGCTGCCGCAGGGATACGATACCGTCATTACTGAGGACGGCGGAAATATCAGTCAGGGGCAGAAACAGCTTTTGTGTATTGCCCGGGTAATGCTTTGCCTGCCGCCGATGCTGATTTTGGATGAAGCGACCAGCAGTATTGATACCCGCACCGAAATTAAGATTCAATCTGCCTTTGCCCGCATGATGGAGGGCAGGACCAGTTTTATTGTAGCGCATCGTCTTTCTACCATTCGAGAGGCAAATGTGATTTTGGTGATGAAGGACGGCCATATCATAGAGCAGGGCGATCATCAATCCCTCATGGCTCAGAACGGGTTTTACGCGAATCTTTATAACAGTCAGTTTGACACGACCGCACAGACTTAAGGGGCTGCCTTCATGCGACAGCCCCTTTTGTGCTTTTATTCCCGTAATAAGCGGATATAGTGATTGGCTTCCCGCAGGACATGATCTGCCAGAAGAGGCAGAATGACTGAACGGATTTTGCAATTTTGAATTCCCTGCGCACCGGTGGCTTTAAAGTCCCGGAATTTTATGGTTTCCTGTAACGATTCACGGCGCATCAATGTTTGATCGCTTACCTCCCTGGCTCTTGCCAGCAAGGTCGCGTAATCCTTGGCAAATCCGTCTGAGGTTTGGATCAAATCGTTTTCGCACGGATCCAGTAATCCGCGGATAAATAAAGCGTGTTCCATCATGATTTGATTCCAGAAAACTTCCGTTTCTCTCATGAAACCGCATTCCAAGTCTTTGCCGTTTTCCAGCGCACAGACAAACGTCTGATACAGCCTTGCTTCCCGCAGGATATGCTCGATCAGCAGCGGATAGTTCATGGTGAACATCTGACAGCGGAGCATTCCGCCAAGCGTTCTTTCTTTGAGCCGGATCAAGCCGTCCAGCAGCCGCAGCGCGGTTTGATTCAACTTTTTGACCTGACAGATCAGTTCGTCGGTGATGCAGTCATTTCGTCCGCAGCGCAGACGAGCTTGCAGTGCCGTGATGCGCGGATTGATCGCAATACCGGTAAAGCACGCGGTTTGCCGTTCTGCTCCGGCAGTAAACTCGGTCAGGATTTCCCCTGATGCAAGTACTTTTCCGTCCATGATCCCATCGCTGAGCGGGATGACTTGAAGCAGCAGCCGTTCAAATTCCTGCTTATAATGTTCTGCCTCCTGAGCCAGAGACGCATGAACCGGTGTGTATGCTGCCTCCATAAACAGAGCGTGCTCTTTCATGATTCTTGCAAAAAATAAATGCAATGCTAAAGATTGTTCTACATAATTTTTGTTGCAGTCCAAAGTGATTCCTCCTTTATCATAATAGGGGATAAACCAGTATATGCTTTGGCGCTGCGTCTTGCTATTCCTTGCAGGATTTGATATAATTTATATTGTTTATTACCAAATGTATTTGCACCTTTTTGTAGCAGAATGATATTTTTCTGCTTTTCAGAAATAATAACAGCGAAATAGCCGTGAAGGATGCACAGTAAGAGAAAAGGAGAATGTCTGTTTTTATGAGTGATTTAATAAGAGACCGTCAACCGGCGTCTATGTTTCGATATTTTGAGCAAATCAGCGCGATCCCGCGCGGTTCCGGAAACGAAAAGGCAGTCAGCGATTATCTTTGCCGTTTTGCTGAGGACAAAGGATTGGAATATCATCAGGATGCCTTGTATAATGTGATTATCAAAAAGCCGGGCAGCGCCGGAGCCGAGCAGAAACCGGCCGTCATGCTTCAGGGACATCTGGATATGGTTTGTGAAAAGAACGGTGATTGTCTGCATGATTTTGAGCATGACGGACTGCGGCTTATCGTAAAGGACGGATTTTTGTCGGCAGAGGGAACCACACTCGGCGGAGATAACGGGATAGCGGTTGCCATGATGATGGCTTTGCTTGCGGATGATACTCTTATCCATCCACCGCTGGAATGCGTTTTTACGGTACAGGAGGAGGTCGGATTGGTCGGCGCATCTTCACTGGATGGGAGCTTGCTCTCTGCCCGTACCATGATCAACCTCGATTCGGAGGAAGAGGGAATTGCAACGGTGAGCTGCGCCGGCGGTTTGCGGATGCAGTTTGACCGGCAAGCCAAATGGCAGAGCGGGATCGGGAAAAGCGGACTTTTGATCAAAATCAGTGGGCTTCCCGGCGGACATTCGGGGATGGATATTGATAAAGGGAGAACCAATGCCAATCAACTGATGGGGCGGGTGTTGGCGTCTTTGCCGGAGCCGTTCGATATCGCTGATATTAAGGGCGGCAACAAGGATAACGCCATTCCGCGGGAAGCAGAGGCACTGCTTGCTTTTGACAGCGAGGATGCCAAAAAGCAGGCGGAGCATTTTCTGGATGCGATGCTTGCCGATCTGAGAGAAGAAATCTCTGCCGCAGAGCCGGCGTTTGCTTTAAAATGGGAATCCGCGTTGCTTCCGGAGCGCTTGCTGGATCGGGATACTGCCGTCGCATTGGTGCGACTGCTTTATTTAGCTCCGAACGGCGTGCTTAGCCGAAATATCAAACAGGGCGGATTTGTTGTCACTTCCTCGAATTTGGGCGTGGTGCGCATGACGGAATCAGGGGTGCAGGTCGTGATCTCTCCCCGTAGTTCATCGGCTTCTTTGCAGGCGGAAATCAAACAGCGTTTGTCTTTGCTTGGTCAGTTGTTCGGCTTTACCGTTTCCTGTAACGGTGAATATCCGGGCTGGAATTATGCGGAATGTTCTCCGATACGCGATTGTTTTGTGAGCAGTTATCGTGCGCTGTTCGGGCAGGAACTGAAGCTCGAGGCGATCCATGCGGGATTGGAATGCGGTTTGTTTCAGGCAAAGCTGCCGGGTTTGGATGCCATTGCGATCGGGCCGACGATCCTCGACTGCCATACGCCGCAGGAACGGTTGGATCTTGCTTCTTGTGAGCGCACATGGCTGCTGGTTACCGATGTGCTGAACAGGATGGCAGAGAAATAACCGTTTGATGCTTTCTTTGTTATCTTTCCTGTATCACAGATCTTCCATTATGCTTTTGTAATAGTTCCGCGGTGGCTTAGGCGCTTTCGTAGAAAAAAGGACGATTCACGCGTTGCAGACAGAATAACACCGTCTTTCGGAAATGGGTTGACTTGGCTGTGGACTTGACTTATAATATATATGGAAATACCACTTGCGTAAAAAACACGCAGTGGCTGTTGTTTGATGGACTGAAATCGTAATATCCTGACATGAAGACCGGCTTTGTGCCGTCCGAG
>JAQXIB010000154.1 GCA_029007575.1 Clostridiales bacterium
ATCGGCGGCATTTCGTCAGAGACGAAACCGCGCAAAGCCCCGCTCGACTGATAATTTTCTTGAAATCTTCGATTTCGGTCACGTTCCAATGGTTATTAACACCGCCGCTTGAAAGCGGTCGGTGTTTTGCTTCGCCCTTGCCGCCAAAGATGACCGGCGGCATTTCGTCAGAGACGAAACCACGCAAAGCCCCGCCCGACTGATAATTTTCTTGAAATCTTCGATTTCGGTCACGTTCCAAGGTTATTATACCACATAAGCGGAGGCAACACAATGATTTGTTTGTTTCTAAAATTGAAATTTTATGCGTACATACAGTGATTTTCGAATCATTTTCCGGTCACCGTTTTTTTCGAGATCAATTACAATTGTTTTTGACTGCAACGATATTGTAAAACGGAGGATTGTTACTGACGTAGCTTTGCTGGTGACCGATTATAGCCCATCTACACAAAAATTTAGTCCAACCCGCTGAAATGCCTTGACGGTAAGCCTCTAATCATGTTATACTTAATATTAATTGCGGCAATCCCTTTCTTTGTATCATCATCGATTCTTTCATCTTGCAAAAAAGAGGTTGGATAACATGAAAAAGATATTGTACGGGATCATTGTCTGGGACATTCTGATCGGCATTTATATGTTCTTCGCTCTGCTGGCAGAGCACATGTTGCTTGCCTGCCTTTCTTTGGTCAGTTCGGCAGTAGGATTAGTACCGCTGATCGTATTGGTGCAATGTCTGGATCGGATTGAGGATCTGAAAATCGACTTGGATACATTACAGCAAAGATTCCGCGCACAGGAAAGAGCAGAAACCGGCGTTGATCCGGAGTGGAAAAATCAGGTTTTTCATGATCCCGAGCAGCCGAAAATCGAGGCAAGAAAACGCTGGATATGCCAAAAATGTCAAAGCATAAACAAGCCGGGAACATCGGTTTGCGAGTCCTGCGGTGCGCATTATACTTACAGCCAGGAAAGCCCTGCTGAGGCGCCGCTGACAAAATGGAAACTCAAAGAAAATAAAAAGAAAGAAACTCATTCTCAAGAATCAAATTGATTCGTCGATAAAAAGGAGACTGTATTAAATGGCAAATCAAAAGAAAATGGTCGAGGCGATCACCTCTATGGAGGAAGACTTCGCCCAATGGTACACCGACGTCGTCAAAAAGGCGGAACTGGTGGATTATTCCGGCGTGAGAGGCTGCATGGTGTTTGAGCCTTACGGTTACGCGATTTGGGAAAACATCCAAAAGGATTTGGACGCCCGCTTTAAAGCAACCGGACATGAAAACGTCTATATGCCGATGTTCATTCCGGAAAGTTTGCTCCAAAAAGAAAAAGACCATGTGGAAGGCTTTGCTCCCGAGGTTGCTTGGGTTACCCACGGCGGAAGCGAAAAACTGACGGAACGGCTTTGCGTTCGTCCGACCTCCGAAACCCTCTTTTGCGACCATTACGCACATGTGATTCATTCTTATCGGGATTTGCCCAAGCTGTATAATCAATGGTGTTCCGTGGTCAGATGGGAAAAAACCACCCGTCCTTTCCTGCGCAACGTGGAATTCTTATGGCAGGAAGGCCACACCATGCATGAAACCGCCGAAGAAGCGCAGGAAGAAACCCTTCGGATGCTGAATGTATACGCGGACTTCTGCGAACAAAGCTTGGCTATCCCTGTTTTGAAGGGCAGAAAGACCGAAAAAGAGCAGTTTGCCGGTGCCCAGGCAACCTACACCATTGAAGCGATGATGCATGACGGTATCGCTTTGCAGGCAGGTACCTCCCACTATTTCGGCGACGGCTTCGCCAAAGCGTTTGACATTACCTTTACCGGAAGAGACAACAAGCTCGCTTACCCGCATCAGACCTCTTGGGGCGTATCTACCCGTCTGATCGGCGGCATTATCATGACCCACGGCGACAACAACGGATTGGTATTGCCCCCCGCTATTGCGCCGATTCAGGTGGTCATTGTCCCGATCGCCATGCACAAAGAAGGTGTCTTGGATAAAGCAAACGAATTATACAGCCGTTTGAGCAAGTTCTGCCGAGTCAAGCTGGATGATTCGGACAATTCGCCGGGTTGGAAATTCTCTCAATACGAGATGAAAGGCGTTCCGCTGCGGTTGGAAATCGGTCCGAAAGATATCG
>JAQXIB010000155.1 GCA_029007575.1 Clostridiales bacterium
CCAGTGAAATTAAAATTTCGGTTTTGATCGAGAAAAAGGATGCGGATAAAGCAGTGTCTGCTATCCATGACGCGTTTATCAAATAATATTGTACAATCAGCACAAAAAGGTACCGGAACGCTGTGCAGATTGCTCGTTGCAAATCGGAGCGCAGCGTGGTACAATGCTTTTGTCGCTTTTGATGAAAGCGATACCGTCCGATCGGCTTGCAGATGCGGACGCTAAGTACAATTGAATAGGTAACGTTGTAGGTGTCTGTTTATCCCGCACAGCGGGATAAGACAGATGAAAAGGGAAACAGGTGCAATTCCTGTACGAGCCCGTCGCTGTAAGAACGGAGTTTCTGTCGCGTGTTACATCCACTGGATTTTTCCGGGAAGGAGGACAGAAATGTTGAGGTTCAAGTCAGAAGACCTGCCTGCAATGGATCATGATAATCACGTGGTACTGATTAAAGTGTTGTTAAAATGATGCCCTTTTTATCAGTATAAAAAGGGCATTTTTTTATTGATGAAATTTCAAATTTGAAAGGAATGGGAACAAAATGGCACAGACAGTAAAAAAGAATGGGAAAAAGGTGATCATCAGCGTGATCGTGCTGGTGGTATTGTTAGCGGCGGCACTGATTGCGTATTTTGCGATGAAGCCGAAGGCCGATGCGGGTACGAAAACGATCAGCATTACCGTGGTAGACGATCAAAAAGCCGAAAAAGCATATACGGTTAAAACCGATGCGCAATATTTGCGTCAGGCGATGGACGAGGCGGAAGGTTTGACGTTCAGCGGTTCGACATCGGATTTCGGTTTGGTGGTAGATACAATCAACGGCCTGCGCGCTGACTATACTGCGGATAAGGCATATTGGGCTTTTTACGTCAATGGAGAATACTGCAATTACGGCGTGGATCAGCAGCCGGTAGCAGACGGGGATCAGTTTAAAATTGAATATACGCCGGCGGAGTAGAGATGTCACGCTGGTCGGCGTGATGGTTGCCACGCTTGAGGTGGCAAAGTTTGCATTGTCGTTTTTAGCGAATGTAGAGCTTGTAACCTTGCTGATCATGCTGTATACCCTCTATTTTGGGCGAAAGATCCTTTATGTGATACCGGTTTTTGTCCTGGTAGAAGGGATTATCTACGGATTCGGCATTTGGTGGATCATGTATCTGTATGTCTGGCCGTTGCTGGCCTTGGTTACACACCTGTTTCGGAAAAACGAGAGCGTTTTTGTCTGGGCAGTGATCGCAGGCGTTTTCGGACTGACCTTCGGCGCCTTGTGCGCGATACCGTATTTTTTTATCGGCGGCTGGAGCACGGCGGTTTCCTGGTGGGTGGCAGGTATCCCGCATGACATCATTCATTGCGTGAGTAATTTTGCGATTACGCTGATACTTTTCCCTCCACTGCAAAAAGCCTTGTCCAAGTTAAGAATCGCCAACTGATAGAACAACCGATAGAAACAGAGCCGCGGGAATTTTCCCGCGGCTCTGTTATTATAGAAATCTGTTTTATTTGGTAAACTGATTTGATATGCCGTTCTGGATATCCTCTATTTCTGTGGAAGTTAGTTCTATATAGCGATTGTCCATATATAAGGTGGAGGTAGTATCTTTTAATTTCAACAACAGTTTTTCAGTGTCGATATCCGGAAATTGTAAATGCTCTTCTTGACCCAATTCGTTACGCGCGACACAAATGAACGATTTGTTTTCCCAGTCAATATCAAAGCAAGTTACAATAGAGGTATCATCTGATATATCAAAAAATTCTTTTTGGCTGTCAATAATCGATTCACGTAGAAACTCAAACAAAGCATCTTCACTGATTTTAATGATTCTGTATTTGTTTTCCGGAATCTTTTTTTCTTTGTTTGCCAAGATAAAAACCTCTTTTCATCGCAGAAATTCAGCATATCATTTATTCTACTGTGACCGATTTGGCAAGATTTCTCGGCTTATCCACATCGCAGCCTCTCAGTACGGCGGTGTAGTATGCGAAAAGCTGTAGCGGAATGATCGCCAGCAGCGGCATGAACAGATCGCCTACCGACGGAACCGGCAGAATATATTTTGCCACACTGCTGTCCTTTTCCGAAATCAGATTTTCGTCGGCGATCAGCAGTACCTTCGCTCCCCGCGTCGTGACCTCTTTGATGTTGCTGAGCATCTTTTCATATAATCTGGTCTGGGTGGCGAGCGCGATCACCGGAACCTGATCGGTAATCAAAGATATCGTTCCGTGTTTTAATTCTCCGGCGGCATATGCCTCGCTGTGAATATATGAAATCTCCTTCAGCTTCAGAGAACCTTCCTGAGAAAGCGCATAATCAAGACCTCTGCCGATAAAGAATAAATCGCTTGCATTCTGGAATTTAGAAGCAAAATACTGGCATTTATCGCAGTTGTCCAGTAGGTTCTGCATTTTTTCAGGCATTTCCAGCAAGGTGTTGCAGTAAGCCGCGGTTTCCTCTTTCGTAAGGGTGCCGCGCATCATACCGAACTGGAAAGCCAGCAGATAAAACAGTGACATCTGTACGGTGAACGCCTTGGTGCTTGCCACCGCAATTTCGGGACCTGCCCAGGTATAAAGAACGGTGTCCGCCTCTCTGGCGATAGAGGAGCCGACCACGTTGACCAAAGCAAGGGTATGGATGCCCTGCGATTTCGCGAGGCGGAGCGCGGCAAGGGTGTCGGCAGTTTCACCGGATTGCGAAACGATGATCAATAGGTCGCTTTTATTCAAAATCGGATTGCAGTACCGAAATTCGGACGCAATGGCAACATCCACCGGAATCCTGCCGATCGCCTCAATCAGATTCTTCCCGACCAGTCCTGCGTGCATTGCGGTGCCGCAGGCAACAATGTGTATTTTAGAAATGCTTTGGATAAATTCCTCGGACAGTGAGCCTAACTCCAGTGCCGGCAAGCCATCACGGATGCGGGGGGATACCGTCTTGCGCAGTGCGTCCGGCTGCTCAAAGATTTCCTTGAGCATAAAGTGCGGATAGCCGCCTTTTTCGGCAGCTTCCATATCCCAGTCCGCGGTGAACACCTCTTTTTGAATGGGTTCGCGGTCGAGATTAAAGATCGAAACATGATCTTTGTCCAGCTCGACAATTTCATTTTCGTCGATCAAATAGTATTTTTTGGTGTATTTTAAGATCGCCGGGATGTCGGAAGCAATAAAGTTTTCCCCTTCGCCTAATCCCACGATAAGCGGACTGTCCTTGCGTACCGCATAGATTTTATCCGGAAAATCCTTGAAGATGATTCCGAGCGCGTACGAGCCTTTTACCGCTTGGATGACCCGCAAAACGGCACCGATCGGATCGCCTTTATAATAATAGTCCAGCAGCTTTGCCACCACTTCGGTGTCGGTTTCGGATAAAAACGTATATCCTTTGTTCAGTAGCTTTTCTTTCAATTCCAGATAGTTTTCAATGATGCCGTTGTGGACGATAGAAAGCGTCTTGCTGCCGTGAGGATGGGAGTTAATATCGGATGGCTCGCCGTGGGTAGCCCAACGGGTATGTCCGATACCGCAATGTCCTTTCGGTCTGCCGACCTCTTCCATTTTTGCTTCTAAGTCGGTCAGCCGTCCCTTTGCCTTGACTACCTTGATGACATTGTCCTCAAAGACGGCGATTCCTGCCGAGTCATATCCCCGATATTCAAATTTTTTCAAACCGTCAACCAAGACAGTGGAGGAGTCCCGATTGCCGGCATAGCCTACGATTCCGCACATAAGTATACCTTCCTTTACTGGAACGTTTTCAAAACACTCCGATTCAATTTTTGTATAGCAAACATAGGGCAAAGCTCGTTTGCTCTTTGCCTTTTGCCGACGGCATCAACCGTATTTTTGTACATTCGGTTACCCAAATGTTTTGTATACGGCTTTACGACCTGCCGAGAGCCGGGAAAGCACCCGCCGAAAAACTCGATCACTTTCCACCTCGTTAACCATATGCGGAATCCGGTCTGGCGCTTAAAACAATCAAAACGAAATATCCTCCTTTTCGATTATTTCCGCATGAAATATTTTGTGAGCAAATATGCTCTTTATTATTTTACGCAGATTACCGGCAAAATGTCAAGACTGACAGCCACTATTTTTTACAAATTTATTTTGATTTGCTTGTGCAGATTGCAGTGGAACAATGAAAACCCAACAAATTGATCGCTTGTATGATAAAAGCAGGCATCAAAACAGGAAAATACCGTTTGTTACTGCCGAAAAGCCGGAATAAACAGCCTGTTAGCGAAGTATTTACATTTAAGTCATGAAATCTGATCCGCAATGGGTTACAATAAATTTAAAGTCATAAAAATATTTTGTGGCGGCACAGCCTGCGATCTGTATGATTGATTTGGAACCAAAGCCCGGAAAGGAATGGGAACGTTTTTGTTTGGGTATATTAAACCATATAAGCCGGAACTCAAGATGATAGAGTATGATACCTATAAAGCGATATACTGCGGCTTATGTAAACAGCTCGGCAAAGCGTTCGGCCCGTTTTCTCGGATGACCTTAAGCTATGATTTCGCGTTTTTGTCTTTGCTGTCCCTCGGCGTTGCAGAGGAGTGCCGCGGCTTTAAACGGGAATCCTGCGCGGCAAATCCGCTGAAAAAAAAGCCCTGCCTTTGTGCTTGCGAGGATTCCGCTTTTTCGGCAAGTGCGGCAATGCTGATGCTTTATTATAAGGTGAAAGACAATTATCAGGACGGCGGCGCGGGGGATAAGCTCAAAGCGGTTTTGATGATGCCGTTTGCCGGACATGCTCGTAAAAAAGCGAAAAAGCAGTATCCGCAGATGGAACAGATCATCGCCTCCCAGATGGAGCGACAGAGAAAGCTGGAGGCGGAGGGATGCAGTGTGGATGCGGCAGCGGAGCCGTCGGCACGGGCATTATCGGGTATCGCCGAGCTGATCCCGACCGATGAAACAAATCGTCGGGTTTTGAGCAGAGTAGGCTATCTGGTCGGTCGTTGGGTCTATTTGATTGACGCGCTGGATGATATCGAGGAGGACTTAAAGCAGGGGTGCTTTAATCCTTATTTATCGAAATTTGGGATCACACAACCGGGCGCCGATCTGTCAAAAGCCAAAGAATACGCAGTGGGGATGATCAACCTGACTGCGGGGGAATTGTCCAACACCTATGAATTGTTGGAACTGAAACGATATAAAACGATATTAGATAATATTATCTATCTTGGATTAAAAAATACATTGCAACAGGTATTAAGCGGAGCAACAAAACGGAAAAACGGAAAGGAACAGGAATTATTATATGATGAACGACCCTTATAAGATATTGGGAGTCAGCGAATCGGCATCGGATGAGGAAATCAAAAACGCCTATCGGGAACTTGCCAAAAAGTATCATCCGGACAATTATGCGGACAGTCCGCTTGCGGATGTTGCCAACAAAAAAATGCAGGAGCTCAACGAGGCTTTCGACCAGATCATGAACACCCGCAGAATGAACGCTGCTAATCAGCCGTCGCAACAGGCTCAGTATCAGGATTTCGGATATCAGCAGACACAGACCTCGCAATCCTATGCGCAAAACAATCAATATCAGACCGCCGGAAACAGCGGCATGGCGGATATTCGCCGCATGATCCAGACTAACCGTCTGGTGGAAGCGGAAGAACTGCTTGACGGCACGCCGACAAACAGCCGCGATGCAGAATGGTATTTCCTGAAGGGGAGTGTTTATTTTTCCCGCGGGTGGCTGGATGATGCGCTGAACCATTTTAACACCGCTTGCCGGCTGAATCCAAACAACCCCGAATATCGTGCCGCGCTCAACCGGATGGTGTGGCAGCAACAGGGGAATATGGGCGGCAGTCCCGGTCATCCCTATCGGACGCCGCAAAACAACCGTACCGGCGGCTGTGATGCGTGCAGTATGTGTCAGGGCTTGATTTGTGCCGACTGCTGCTGTGAATGCATGGGTGGGGATTTGATATCCTGCTGTTAATCAAGCGGGGAAATCTTTTGTTTTTGGAACAATTTAATCCGGAAGAAGACATGGTGTTTCTTCCGGATTTCGTTTAATACTAAAATCTGATTGAAAGCTTTCATCAGATTTTAGTATTAAGGGGCAAACCGTCTCCGAGCGTAGGAAGGGAAGGATCATCAACATGAGACGGACAACAAAATCAATCGCTTTCGGCGGAGTATTATCCGGCCTTGCGGTCATCTTGATGTTTTTGACCGGGATATTTCCGTTTGCGGAGTATGCACTTCCGGCAATGGCAGGGGCTTTGCTGATTATCATGGTGATCGAATACGGATATCGGTACGCGCTGCTTTGCTATTTGGCTGTGGCTGTTTTATCACTGCTGGTAGGGCCGAATAAGGAAGCGGCCGTTTTATTTGCCGGATTTTTCGGATATTATCCAATTTTAAAAGGTGCCTTGGAAAGAATCAAAAAGCGGCAGATCGAATGGGTGTTGAAAATAGCGGTGTTTAATGCGGCAGTTGTCCTTTCCTATTTGGTAGTGGTGTATCTGTTCGGGATGACCGAGGTGCTGGAGGATTTCGGCATGTTCGGGCAATGGAGTATGGTTGCCTTCTTGCTGGCTGGCAACGTTGTGTTTGCATTGTATGACGTTGTGCTCACCCGTTTGATCGGTATGTATTTCCAATATTTTAAACCGAAATTTTTGAAAAAATTAAAGTTGCACTAAGTATAGAACGCCAAAATATCTCCCAGATATTTTGGCTTTTTATGTAATCAAATTGATAACAATCGTTACTTTTTTGACATTGACAGAAGCTCCTGTTTTTAGTATACTGTATGTAACGGTAAAACCATGAATTGTAATTTGCAAACAGGCGATTTTTCATATCGTCTGTTCTTTTCTGCGATTTTTGAATCATGCTGTTGATTTGCGATAAAGACGGTATGACTGCGTTGTATTCTGCGCATACTATTAGTAGAGAAAAAAACATGTTCGCGCCAAAGTGGTAAAATATTCAAATCAAAAATACTAAAAAATTACACTTCCATTTTTTCTGTTTTTGTGATATACTATAAAACGATAAACTAAAGGAGAGTGTCGCCTTGGAAAAGTATGTAATCAGTGGTGGCGTCAGCCTGAAAGGCGAGGTAGAGATCAGCGGCGCAAAAAATGCGGCAGTCGCGATTATACCTGCAACCATTCTGTCCGACGGCCCTTGTGTGATAGAAAATATACCGAGCATCAGTGATGTTTCGATGATTATCAGAATTTTGTATGAAATGGGCGCACAGGTGCGCATGATTAATAAATCGACAATTGAAATTGACACAACAAGAATCACCAATCCGGTCGTACCGTATGAAATGGTACGGCATATGCGCGCGTCTTATTATTTGCTGGGCGCATTGCTCGGCAAATTTAAAAATGCCCGGGTAGCAATGCCCGGCGGCTGTGATTTTGGAGTAAGACCGATTGATCAGCATTTGAAAGGTTTTAAGTCATTGGGAGCGGATTATGCGATTGATCATGGTATGATTGACGTTCATGCTGAATCGCTGATCGGTTCACAGATCTATTTTGATATGGTTACGGTCGGAGCCACAATTAATGTGATGCTTGCGGCGGCACGGGCGGAGGGTTTGACGATCATCGAAAATGCGGCAAAAGAACCTCATATCGTTGATTTGGCGAACTTTTTGAACTCGATGGGCGCTGACATTATGGGCGCAGGAACCGACGTTATAAAAATTCGTGGGGTGTCCCACTTGAAGGGAACCACTTATTCGATTATTCCCGATCAGATTGAAGCCGGCACCTATATGGCGGCGGCGGTCGCTACCAAAGGCGATATATTAGTGAAAAATGTGATTCCGAAGCATTTGGAATCTATTACGGCGAAATTAGAAAAAATTGGTGCCGACATTGAGGAATTTGACGACAGTATTCGGGTGTCTATGCATGGTGAGATTCAAAAATCCAGCGTGAAAACGATGCCGCACCCGGGATTTCCGACCGATATGCAGCCGCAAATTACTGCATTGCTTACTTTAGCTGAGGGGACAAGCATTGTGACCGA
>JAQXIB010000156.1 GCA_029007575.1 Clostridiales bacterium
TTTCTGCCAGCAGATCGTCATAGAGGTTCTGCTGTAATTCAAGTTCATCCTCTGCTCCGCAAAAAACGAGTTCGCGAAAAGGGTCTATCTGTGTCACGAGAATACAATTTTTCATATGGGTGACAGTGGAATAAAAGGCATCGCGTGTAATGAGGTATTCAATTTTATTCCGTACCGGTTCGGGCTGATTGCGGAAAAAATAGAAAAACACATTTGTCAGTCCTGTGTCGTAGCATAATTCATCGAATTCACGGAGTGGAAAACATTGTCCACCGAAAAGGTAGTCGATATCACAGGAAAAAAATGCACACAGGATTCGCAAATATTTCGCTTTTGGTATAAATTCACCGGACAGCCAACCATGTACTGTTGCATAGGATACTTGCTCATCATCCGGAAAATGTTCTTCAATACATCGATTAAATGCCTGACAGAACCCCTGAATACTTATGGAAGGGAGCTGCTCGTACGGATTCTCCAGAAATACTCTCGCTCCGTAGCTCTCACGATCCGGATGCTGCCAATGGTATATGGCAAGATTCAGACCAATTCTGAAAGCTTCCTTAGGATTTACCTCATCAACCGGAATCGTAATCGGCGCTGTATCAAAATATGAAAAGCAGTTTCCACGCATAATATCAAAACCAAATCCATGTATGAATTGTAAGGTATCTGGTTGGATACTGCGGATTATCCTCTTTTTGTGCAGTTCTGATATCATCCTGACAGCATTGATGCTTTCTTCGTTGCTATTTACTGTTTCCTCCAGCTTCACCAATATTTCCTCATATTCTGTCATGTGGGAAATGAATTTTTTCAGGATCAAGTCGTCCGTCAAAAGATAGTTTACCAGAGATCCATACCGTGGCAGCGAATCAATAAGCTCTGGCCTGATGGCCCAATCTCGCCTGCCGTAGCTCTTGAGAAGATTGAGTGCATCCCTGGATAATCCGGTCAGAGAGGCTTCGTCGTAATCTTCCCGATGAATGCCCAAAACATCCGAAAGGCTCCTATGGCAATAGCGGCAAAGCTTGAACATCATATCCCATCTTGGAATGACATCCTTGGGAGACTTTCGATATAGCCAATTCCGTAGTGTGTTTTCGGTTATCTCGATCCTGTTTAAGCTGGAGCGGTCTTCGCTTTCAAAGGAATTGAAGCGGTCCAGAAAATCCGAATGTCTTTCTCCGGGCAGATCTCGTTGAGAAATACCGGTACATTCAGTAAATCCTTTCTTGAAATCAATTTTGGGTAATACAAGGGGTATGTTGTTCACTGATTACCACCTCAATTCATGGGATATATCGATCAGGAAGTTATGGTGATATACACATATTAGCATGGTATTCTATTTGATGTCAATAAAGCAGATATTGGTAGCGTGGTAATTTGACCATTTTGATTCGCCTCTATATCCATGTTGCTTCGCATCCTCTGTTCTCTGCATTGTGTAAAATTCTGTTATTATTATATATTACAGTGAATTTTTACATTATTATAATATATTTACAACATTATTATACGGCGGTATAATACGTACATAAGATAACGCATCAAAATTGTGGATTGAAATCTAACCTCCTGACACGAATAGTGGCATCGTTATGATTCATCCATAGAGATAGTCCGTCTGATTTTGTCAATGTACATTCTTCCTGTCCCTTTTTATGTGTAAAATTATGATAAAATACTAGATCATATCTTTATAAAAATAGAATTTAATATAATTATAGCAATATGGCGTGTGTGATTACAATGCAGCACATACTGCTTGCCCGATATTTACGCGGGGCTGCAGGGGATTCTCTCCGGTCAGCAGCCATAACAAAGAGGATGCTGCGAAGCACTTGTGCATCTGTGTTATGCCGTTTGTGATCTGATCCCCTATCAGAAAAAATAGAAAAGAGGTTATATTATGTTATTATTACTGGCTTTGGCATCCATCGTTTGCGTTGCAGTCACCATTGGACTACTGCTGCTGGTCTTTGTTGTAATGACGCGATTCACAATTACGGCGCCTGCCTATTTCTTCGCAGTGCTGTTTGCTTTCACCAAATACGGGCTGTCTTTCTTCCAGCAGGTGATCCTCTGTGCAGCACTTTGTTTTGTGATTTATCTTTTGAATCGACACAAACAAACTGCCATTCCCTTAACCATTTTAGGCGCTGAACTCATGGGTTATGGTGTTTCGCTTTTCTGTTACTCTGTGTTGAGCATGGCATGCAAGCTGCCGTTCGGCAAAGATTCCTTCCTCCTCATGATACCGACGCTCGTGCTGGCTTTCCTGGCATATGCATTCCAAATCGCCTCGGACCGGGAGTACGAACCTGTTTCTTTCCCCATCATAACAACAGTCATCGCAGGCCTATTGTATGGGATTTGTTTCGCAACCGTCATCGCTCTTGGATTTACGCTGCCGGAGACGCTGAGCCTGATCATCCAGATCGTTGTAATGCTTGTGATTGCGGCCATATACTGCAGCCTCCGCCTGGTTTCT
>JAQXIB010000157.1 GCA_029007575.1 Clostridiales bacterium
CGCGCATATACAGCGGAAGCACCAGAAAGTTCATGACCAAGCTCAGCACAACAATCGATAATCCGGGATTGTTGACCACCTTATTTGCCATCATGTAGATTATTTCAAAAAGCAGTTGAAGCGGCTTAAGCAACAATGTATTTAAGATTGCCCAAACAGACATTTATTTTTCCTCCTCCGCTGCAATCAGCTCTTGATATTTGTTCAGAAGGTAATCCACCGCGCGTTTAGCGCCTTCTCCTTTATATTCCCATGTTTCTGCTCTGACTTCCTGTCTCCCACGGGCGTATTTCGGATCGGTCAGGCAGTCGTCTATCATTTCCTTCAACGAATCCATGTTGTCCGCAGTCAGCTTTTGCCCAATCCTGGGAAGTGCAGTAAATGTCCAATAAGGAGTTTCCAGCCACCAGGCGTCATAAGGACTGTTATCAAACTCGGTATCCGCATATATGACAGGCTTGTCATACACAAGTGAAAAATCAAAAATGACTCCCGAAAAATCCGAAATTAAAATATCAGCGCATTTTAACACCTCAAAATTATCGTTGTCCCGATTCCATTGGATTCGATCGGATTCCGGATATTTTTTCATGATGCCTTCCAGCAGTTCTTTTTCCGAAGTAAATGACTGCGGATGCGGGCGAACAATGACTCGGTACCCCGTTTTCAAAAGGACGTCTATAATCTTTCCGCCATATTTCCGGAAAATGGCGCTTTCTCCCCAGGAGGGAGCCAGCAAAACGGTGCGTTCATGAGGCTCAACGTGGTTGTCCGCCTGCAATCTGGCAGCCATTGCATCCATGTAAGGAATCCCGATTTTTACTAATTCCTTTTCCGGCAGTCCACGCTTTTTTTCCAGGAATCTGACATCTTTTACCTGATATTCACCGGACAACATCAAAGCATCATAATAGTCGATCCCGAACATCCGGTATCCTGCCACTTCATTTGCCGCATGCAGCATATGTACATAATACTGCACCGTCTTGGAGCGTTTCCATTGATAAACGTCGAGTCCGGGTGTCGTCGAAAGAACGATCGCCGCGTTCAAAAAGTTCAGTTTTGCAAACGCTTTATTGTGTTCACCGATAAATTCTCCTTTGATATGCTCATAAGGATTATTGAGCGCCGGATCGTCGGGCGAGGCAGTCATATAGACGATGTCAACGCCGCGTTGATCAAATTCCCGGCAAACCGGTTCAAAAACATTCCAATACCGTTTATCGTCTGAAAATATGACGAACGGTATTTTATCGGCATTGGTTTCCACCTTTTTTCCGCCGCTTAAAATAAACTGCAATTTTACCAACCAATTTTTAAACAAATAGCTCAAAGCACCGATAATTCCAATCAAAATAGCAAAGAGCATGCTTCCGGTACCCGGATCAATATATAGCGTCATACCTTTTCTCCTTTTATTTTCAATCTTTCTCTCTGATATAGCCAAAGTCCATACACCAAATAAGCGACCGCAGATATAACATAGATCACCACCTGGTAATCGGATAAATCCGTTTTTCCTTCCCCAAGCGAAACAGTATTTCGAGAATAACCGCTAAACGAGGTAATATTGATGAGAGCATGTACAACCGCAGATGGAATAATACTGTGTCGATAAAAAGTGATAACTGCAAAACAAAAACCAACCGCCGCTGCGCAGACTCCTTGTACCAACGCATAGCGTAACGTTATGCCTGAACACAGGTTTACGACATGCAGAAAAGAAAAAATTACGCTTGTCGCAACAATGCTTTTGAAAGCGCCAAGCTTATATTGTTTGATAAACATTGAAAGCAAAAATCCTCGAAAAAGCAGCTCTTCCCCAAAAGAACAGGATAGCAGCAACAAAAAATCCCAGACAACAAAGCCGGGCTCAAACGACATACCAGCGCCGAAAAAGTATAACCTCCTGCCGAGCATTGCCAAATTAATTGCCGGCATCAAAAGCAACGGAATATAAGTCGCGTATTCCGCCATTCTTTTATGCCGTGGCAAACAGATGCCATACGTTTCGAGCTGTCCTTTTTTGTAAAGAAACAAAAAAAGGACAGTCCAATACAACAACATTGATATTGCCGTAACCATATGAGGCACATTCAGCATCAAAGAAACTTTTTCCGATGCCATATATATGAAACTGTATAATATAATCCATAAAAAATACATTTTTTAATTCCTGATGTTTTTATAAAAGTCATATTATAATATCCGGTACATTTTTTCATTTTAAAAAAGCCGCGGGAGGATAAAACAGATTTTTAAACAGCTAGGGGGATACCTTCACAAATTGCGGCACAAAAAGAAAAAGTATTCCCATTTTGGCGAGAATACAATAGCGATACAATAAAAATAACAGATAAAACGGTGACCTTTTCTGTCAATCAAAATCAAATGTCAAATAATGTCGGATTGTGTTATACCGCTCCACAAAGATAAATGTCAAGGAACACATTTGCCTCAGTTCTCTAAATATTAAAAATATTAACACTATAAATTATAAAACTTCGTAACATATTGCTCCCCTATATCTTACACTTAATTGTATAAATTGTCAAGTATTTATATTAAATCGACATACAATGGTTATTAAATCGACATACAATGGTTCTACAATGATCAAACAAAAAATGACATTTTTTAACCGTTACAGGATTGTTTTCGTCTGAAAGGTAAGATGAATAAATTCTCACGGACATCGTCGTATTCTTGAGCTGCTTCGCAGCGGCTACACTGCAAATATCGGTAAATCCGTCAATCCAACAGTTAATTTCGTTGCGCAGTCCAAGGAAGTCTTGTCGGTAAAAACAAATAGAATAAAACATCCTGACAACAAAGCAGAGGATTACTGAATGAGTTATTTTGATCCTGATTTTTTATACTGAAGCGGGGTGATCTGATAGGTTTTCTTGAAAAGGGCGATGAAATTGGAGCAATCGGAAAAGCCGCTCAGCTCCGCCGCTTCGGTAACGGTATGCCCTTCGGATAATAATTGTGCCGCGTTTGCCAGCCTTTTCTTTTTTATGTAAGCGGACGGCGATATATTTAGTGCCTGTCCAAAACGACGCTCCAGCGTGTTTACGCTGACGTTACATTCCCGTGCTATTTCGGTGATAGATATATGACGCGATAAATGGTTGTTAATGCAGTTTATTGCCTTTATTATGCAATCCCCGCCCGAATGATCCGGAGCGTTTACAGTGTTTGCGCTGTTTAATAAATTGATAAGCTTGAAAAAGCGATAATATTTCTCAGACTCGCCGTCAGAGCCATCGGTCATTTTACGGCAAAGAGAAAGCATTTCCTCTGTCTTGTCGGCAGGGAGCATCAGCAAGTTGTTTTTTCCGATTTGCCTTTTATAAAACATATCAAAGAGCCCTTCGTTTCCCGAAGCAGAGAATAAAATCCAAAAATGTTTGTGAAGCTTGTTTGTGTGATATATGCAGTGATGATATTCGAGCGGCCTTGTGATTATAATACCGCCCGGCATTACGGGGTAAATCGAATTCTCCACCGCAAAGGATACATCTCCACTTAAATTGATGTAAATTTCACATCCATCGTGAATATGGTCGTCATATACATTTAGCGGCGACTTTGAATCCATTTCGACATAGGATATCATCAACTCAAAAGGATTGATTCCGCCAAATAATTCCTTCTTCATTTTCAAAGCAATCATCTCCGTGGTGATTTTAGCATATTTTTTGATGAAAAGTCAATAGAAATACGCATGATTATGCTATATAATCTAAATAAACGGGGAGATGAAAAAATGTATTATTTGATGCTGACTGTTTCGGCAATGCTTCTTGGAGCGGATTTCGCGCTTAATAAAATATATCAGAGAATCTACGGCACAGCTCCTAAAACGGTGTTTCTCTTTAATTCGCTGTTAGGTCTTATCACCACCGGTATTTTCTTTGCTGTTAACGGTTTTCACCTGAATTTTTCTCTTTATTCCTTTATTATGGCGGGGCTTATGAGTTTGCTTGTAATGTGCTATAATATGATAGGCTTCAGACTGCTAAAGTCGGGAACAATGGCTATGTATACGCTGTTCTTAATGACAGGCGGAATGGTACTGCCGTATATTTGGGGACTGCTGTTTTTAAATGAGCCGTTCAGCGTTTTAAGAACCGCGGCGTTAATGATTATCCTGTCAGGCGTTGTTTTATCTAATTTCAGCGGCGAACGTGCAAATTTAAAGCAAATCGGTATGTGTGCGGCGGTCTTTATTCTCAACGGTTGTGTGAGTATTATTTCAAAAATGCACCAGTCGCAGACGATTTACGAAAGCGTAAATGCGGTGGAGTTTATCATACTCGGCGGTATTTCCAAATTTTTGCTTGCCGGAATACTGTTTCTTGTTTTAAAAAATAAGGACAACTCTGAAAGCGTCAGCATTTCATTGAAAAAGGCTGTAATAATAATCGCTTCATCGTCGATGATAGGCGGAGTATCATATATGCTCCAGCTTTTGGGAGCAAAATCGCTCCCCGCAACCGTGCTGTATCCGTTTATCACGGGCGGCAGTATCGTGTTTGCAGCACTTGCAGGGGTGATTGTATTTAAAGAAAAGCTTTCGGCAAAGCTTATTATAAGCGTAATACTGTGCTTTGCGGGAACTTTAATGTTTTTATAAAAAGGAGATTTCTTTATGGAGTTTTTAAAAAACAACAAAAGATTTTCATTTAAGCTTGGCGGATTGAATGCGTGGGATTTGGATTTCAAATCCGAAATTACCTGTAACGGAAATGAAATAATTTCGGTTTATCATTTTAACGCCGGAATTAAAATAACCAACATTGCGAAAAAATATGATAAATTCGGCGCTTACGAATGGGTGAACTACATAGAGAACACCTCGGATAAGCCGAGTGAAATGATCTCCGATTTTTGGGACTGCGATTGTACTCTGCCTCTCAAGCATGAGGAAAACAGAAAGTGGGAGGCATATTTGCCGAACGCAAAATACGCAACAAAAATATACGCGCCGACAGGCTCTGTATGGAGCAAGACAGAATTTCATTGTGATGTTGACACGATGCGAGACTCCATCAGAACGAATCATATTTGCCCCGGTGATACCAAGGAATATTCCGCCAGCGGCGGACGTTCAAGCGAGGAAAGAGCGCCATTTTTCAATGTACACAAGGACGGAGAGGGCTATATTTTCGCGATAGGCTGGACAGGACAGTGGAAATGTCAAATCAGCAGAGAAAACGACAGCGTAACCTTTCAATCAAAAATTGAGGACACCTTTTTCAGACTGATGCCGGGCGAAAAAATCAGAACTTCATCTGTGGTTATCATGCCTTATCACGGCGATGTTACAGAGTCTCACAACAAGTGGCGAAGGCTTGTCAAAGAGAATTTTTCGTTGATAGGAAAAAAGGAGAGAGACAAAAACGGACCTCTCTGCGCCGGTATATGGGGTGGGATGAAAACACAGTCGGTTTTGGAACGGATCGATGCGATCAAGAAAAACGGTCTTCCGTTTGAGTATGTTTGGATGGACGCGGGCTGGTACGGCATAGATACCAAACCCACGCCCGACGAGTTTGAGGGCGACTGGGGTTGTCACACCGGTGACTGGCGCGTCAGTCCGCTTGTACATCCGCAGGGGCTAAAAGATGTATCAAAAGCTGTACACGATGCCGGAATGAAATTTTTGTTGTGGTTTGAGCCTGAAAGGGTTATCAGAACCACTCCGACAGCAATCGCGCACCCTGAATATTTCCTTTCAAACGATAATCCATATGATGACAATCGTCTTTTGAATTTAGGCAATCCCGAAGCATGGGAATACTGCTTTAAAACGCTTTCCGACCTTATTGAAGAGCTTCATATCGACTGTTACAGGCAGGATTTCAATTTTTCCCCTTTAGCTTTTTGGCGCAAAAACGATGCTCCTGACAGAAATGGAATTACTGAAATTAAGCATATAAACGGTATGTACCGGCTTTGGGACGCATTGCTTCAGAAATTCCCGCACCTGATTATTGACAACTGCGCGTCGGGCGGCAGAAGAATAGACATAGAGACCTTAAGGCGCAGTATTCCGTTGTGGAGAAGCGACCTTCAATGCCCCGCAAACTATGATATTGAAGGCTCGCAGTGCCATAATCAGAGCTTTAATCTATGGATGCCGTATTCGGGTACGGGCAGCGGCAGAGGCTATGACGAATACCGCATAAGAAGCGCTTATGCGGCGGCACTGACTACAAATTACTCGTTTTCCGAGAGAGAGGCTTTTTGCGACACGGAGGAAAAAGTTCATTTCATAAAAAAATATACCGAGGAATATTTAAAGGTGCGTCCGTATTTTTCGGAGGATTTCTATCCGTTGACCGAGTTAAGCGAAAAGCTTGATGTATGGTGCGCAATGCAGTTTAACCGTCCCGATCAAAACGACGGTATCGTCCAAGTATTCAGGCGCGAAAACGCGCCCTACGAAACCGCCTGTTTTGCATTAAGAGGGATAAACGAAAGCGCGGATTATCTGTTTACCGACGCCGACGGCGGAGCATTTACCGTAAGCGGAACAGAACTTGTAAACAGCGGACTTAAAATAACGGTACCGGATAAGCGTAAGGCAAAGATCTATTTTTACAAGACCGTGTAAGAGAAAGCGAGCGATGGTATGCCGTTCCGTTTTCAGGAAACGCGCTGTTCTACGGCTGGCACGTAATCATGACGGCTTTCTCTGGAAATGCAGGAGCAGATGGAAGCAACAAACATATAAGCAGGCTACAAAATATACAATGCAAAATTCGTTGTTTCACAAGTACCTCGCTGATTTGTAATTTTGTATCAGAATTTACCGCCACCGCCGCCGTGCGTCGTACCGGAGGACGAAGTGTGTATACTGGATCCGCCGCCGGAGCTGCTTGTTTCTTCCGGCCTTACCCTGCGGTCAACATGAGCATAGAGAAACAGGTCACGGCTCTCGGTCACATGCATGCTGTTTGCCTTAACATAGTTACTCGCCGCCGATTGGAACCGCACCGTTTTCAGATTGCCTTTCATAATTCCGGTAACAATCAACGCGATCACCAAGCCGAACGCCAACGCGATAAACAGATTCCACAAAACATTGAAGGGTTCTTTCGGAAGATTGCCTATATCATAGGGCGTTCCCGTCTTTGCCTGGGTGAAAAAGTCGTCGCACAGCTCGGCATAGGTGGTAAACGCCTCTGCATAATCGCCGTCACTCAGGTCGGACAGGAATTTTTCCGAGATATATTCGATTCCGGCATCCGTAATGGCAGTGATGCCATAACCGGTGGTAGAAATCCACCAATCCCGATCTTCCATACTTACAAGGAGCAGCACACCGTCCTTGTCTGCTCCGAAGCCGTAACCGTTGTAATCATAAAAATCATCGGCATAGTTCATGGGCATTTTTCCGTCCAGAGAGTCCGCCGTTACCACGACGACATCCGCCTGCTGTCTTTCGCTGATTTCGTTCAGTTTGGAGAGCAGAGTGCTTTCCTCGCTATCGGTCAGCAGGTCGGCGTTATCCACCAACCGCGGCAGGTCGCCTGTGGCAAATGCAGGAATCACCGCCGTCATACAAAGGAGTAATGCGAACAATACCGTCAATATACTTTTCTTCATCTTCATTGTCAGCACCTCCTTACAGCAGCCACAGCAGATAGGATACCGCGAAAACGACGGCACCTATGATGCCGGTTAAGCCGAAAAGCCATTTTTTGTAGGCAGACTTGTCAAGCGGCAGATCGCCCACCAGCTTGCCGGTCTGGCCGTTCATGGCAAAGGTGTACTTTTGGCCTTTCCATGTAGTATTCAAAAGCCACACGGGATACAGAGCATATTTCGCCTGCCCATTTTGCAACTGAATACTGGTTGC
This sequence comes from Clostridiales bacterium, assembly GCA_029007575.1. GTDB lineage: Bacteria > Bacillota > Clostridia > Oscillospirales > Ruminococcaceae > HGM13222. The sequence goes on from JAQXIB010000157.1 coordinate 7,874, forward strand.
CTCCGGCGTGACCGAGGTATAGCCCTGCACCGTGGCTGCAAAGACATCGGCAGTGCTTTGCTTGATTCTTGCATTGGCACGGTCGATACTCTGCTCGGCGTCCACATCATACTTATCAGCCAGATATCCGGCGAGATACGCCGTCTGGAAATCCACTGCTTCCGAGAAATCAAACGGCTCGATGGATTCCATCAAATCATCCGCCATTTTGCTGGAGCCGTCCACCGGCACCCGTTCAAAGGCGATACTGCCGCCACGGGTGACCGAAAAAAAGCTGGTTTCCGTATAGTTGTAATTACTGTCGCTCCAAGCACGCACACGAGTAGCCTTGTAGCGGATATTAGCGTTAGCATCCGCGTCGAAGATCCAGAACGGCACATACACGCCCTTGACCTCGTCGATATGGTTCTGATCCTTAAATACTTTCGGCAGGAGTTTTTTGCCGCCGTAATGCTTATTCAGCGCCGCCTTCGCCGCTTTTTTATCCAGCTTGAACGGGATCACATAGTCCGGCTTCAAAGCCCCCGAGAACTGGTCCATCATCACCACGGGGTTTCCGCAAAAAGGGCAGGAAGTTGCCGCGGTATTGACATCACCCACAATTTCGCCGCCGCAGGACTTGCAGACATAGGAACGCAGTCCCTCTGCTTCACCCTCCTGCCACTCGGCTCCGGCAGTGCTTTTCCATTTCATTTCGTCTGCCTGTTCACTTTTTAGTTCGTTATCATAGTTTTTGAGTGTTTCCATCTCAAATTCCGTATCGCAGTACGGACATTTCATTTTCTGTAACGTGCTGTCAAAGGCGATAGCACCGCCGCAGCACGGACACTTATATTCCTGTAATACTGCCATTCGATCATCTCCTTGTGTTAATCTGCGTTTTCGGCAAGTCGGTAAGAGAAGTCTTCCAGCTCTTCTTGCGCATCATAGGTCACGCATTGGCTTCCGTCCGAAAAGGTCAGACAAAAGCTGTATGTCGTCTCATCCATGACCTCAAAGGGAATATCCGCAGCAACAATCCATATGCCCGCAGGATATGGATATCGCACTGATCTCCGATAGTTTGTGCTGCGCAGGCTTCGGTGCTTTATTGCACCCGAACAGTCCCCCTAAAGCTACCAAGATTCCCACTATCTCCACCGCCTTTTTGAGAACCTTACCGCGCATCATTATCGTCAAAGGGATCTCCGCACTCCGGGCAGAATTTCGGCGGTTTCGTGCCTTTTTCCGGCTCCCAACCGCATTTGTCACAACGGTACTGGGGAACGCCTGCGGGCTTCTTTGCACCACAGTTCTGGCAGAACTTGCCCTTGTTCACCGTACCACAGGAGCAGGTCCAGCCCTCGGTATCCGCCGGCTTCGGAGAACCGCATTCCGGGCAGAACTTGCCGGTTGCGGTGGCTCCGCAGGAGCATTTCCATGCGCCCGCTTGCACAGGCTCCGGCTTTTTAGCGCCGCACTCCGGGCAGAACTTGCCGGTGGCTGTTGCCCCGCAGGAGCATTTCCAACTGTCTGCCGCTTGTTGCTGCTGTGCGCCCATATTATAAAGGCTCTGTGCGGCACCGAAGCCGCCCTGACCTCCCATGCCAACCATGCCCATACCCATAAAGCCGGTCATGGCGCCTGCAGAGTTGCCTGCCGCGGTCTGCATAGCGTCAGCAGTGGCGTTTGTCATCTTGCCCGCCATCATAAATGGATTAGAGCCGACATTTGCAGCGTCCTCCAGTTCGTTGATCTTCTTCATATCCTCAGCAGTCAGGGTGATCGGGTTGAGGGCAATCTTACCGACCGAAATACCCCTGTTTTCGATCCATTCCTGCTTCAGTGCGTCATTCATTGCCGCTTTCAGTTCGTTTGCTTTCGCCGGAAGCTGTGCAGGGCGAAGCTCCTGCTCGGCAAGAGCGCCGAGCGCCGGCTGTAATGCATCGATAAATTCAGATTTAAGCTGCTCGTCGATCTGATCTCTTGTAAACTCATTCTCTACGTTACCGCAAAGTCTTGTATAGAACAGCAGTGGATCAGAAATCACATAGGTGTATACACCGTTGCAACGAACTTGCACCGTTCTGCTGATACCGATACGCTTGTTGACAACCTCGAACATGATGGGGCTCGGAGTGCCGAATTTGTTGCCGATAATTTCCTTAGTATTAAAGTAATACACCCGCTGATCTTTGCCGGTGTCACCGCCGTATGCAAAACGTTTGCCGATGGTTTTGAAGGTATCAACAATGCTATCCCCAAGCTTGCCGGCAAAGATGCTCGGCTCGGTGGAAGTGTCGTATGTAAATTCGCCCGGCTCAGCGCAGACCTCCACAATCTTGCCCTGTTCCACGATGATCATACACTGTCCGTCAGCCACCGCGATGCCCGATCCGTTGGAAATAATGTTATCGTTTCCCTTTGTGTTGGAGGAACGCCCACTTACGCGTTTCTCCCCTTTTCTCATCAGCACATCGTTCGGAAGTGAATCACAATAGAAAAATTCTTTCCATTGATCTGCCAGCGTACCTCCCAGTGCGCCGATTCCTGCTTTAATCAGTCCCATAATGATGACTCCTTTTCGTATATATTTTTTTCCGGTTCTGTACCGGATGGTTTACTGTTGCTTAAATGATTTCCCGGAGGAATAAGGATTTTTATTTTCTTTCGGAGGATCGGGTGTACTGTTGCATTTTCCCGCCCAGCCGATGACAAGCATCCACAGGATCAGTCCGAGGATCCAAAGACCGAGAGCGAGGACCGCCCACCAAATCGACCAGCCGAGCCAAAAGTGCAGAACAAACAGGATGACGGCGGGAATCATGCCCTCCAAATTGAGCAGCATATTGATCAACAGGCAGAGCAAAAAGCTCCCGTTCCGTTTTGTTCTGCGCATTTTGTCAGCCTCCTTTCACGGTTTTATCCTGCGCTCAGTACCTGCCATTGAACTATCTCGATATTGCACTTATAGATCAGACTGTCCGATACGGCATAAAGCTGTTCCCGGACAAATTGGTCTTTGTGATCTGTACCGAGAGCAAGACCAGATTAAACGAAGCGGCTGCAAACAAATATCTTGCTTATACTAAAATCTAATTGAAAGCTTTAATCGATTTCCGAGGATGAATTGTGTCAGAAAAGGCAGACGACACCGCTGGGCTGACGCCCAGCAAGGAGGATAACGCTTTCTGGCGCAATTCAGACCGGAAAGAATGAAAGTATTTCATTAGATTTTAGTATTAGTCAGCAAACGGAATATGTATGCAAGGATAATGGCTACCGATACCAGCACGGCAGAAAACATGTTTTTCTGTACTTTTTTACGAGGCATAAACCTCGCTTCCTTTTTCAGATAAGGAATACCCTTTGTCCATTTTTTATTTCACACATGGCTTTGGTGATGGGCATAAGATACATCATATATTGTAACGTAACTTTTTGAAAATTTCAACCATAGTGATCTGTTTTAGTGATTGTTTCTCAATCAAAGCACATTAATATATAATAAAGCGTAAATACTTCTTAAAATCAACAATTGGGGATATAAAAAAAGATAAACCTGCTTCATTTTTACCTTTGAAACAGGTTTATCTATCATGGTACGAACAACAGGAATCAAATCTTGGTAAAGGTATCTTCACTTGAATCTGACGGAAGCGCCGTCTCAGAAAAAAGACACATTATAACATATGGTATTATACCTAAAAGTGATCCGGCCGAGCTTTACTTGTTGCCTCCACTATCAGCAAAGAGCCAAAACAAAAGTCAATACATTATTTTGGTTTTTTGCTCTGTGTCTGATTATTTTAAACAGGTTAAAGACTATAAATTTGAATCAGCTACCTTCGAATGTTTTAGCTTCATTTGAATCGTTTGATGATGAGCGGAATTCCTGTTGCACACATTATGATAACAAGCGTCAACATCAGCAAAATGAGAAAGAGCCGACTTGCAATATCGCCAGTCATGGGAGAAACTTGACTAATAGAATTGTCCGGTTTATCGGCAACGGCGTCTGATTGGCCAGGCGAGTCAAGATTCTCTTTTGGTTTTTCTTCCGTTTTATCTGGAAGAGGATTGTCTACACCACTGCGAGCCGTTCCTATAACGGAAAGCACTTCATAGGCAGCTGCGTTCCAAGTGATATCGCCGTTTCCAACTGATACAGGCTTGATAGTGAGCGTAACACTTTCCTTGCCTGCGGTATACTTGGCAGGTATCTGAAATGAATCATCAGCCCAACAATAAAACCTATTCCTTCGGAATTAATATTCGCTTTAAAATAATGAAAGGTGTTTTTGGCGGCAGGCAGGACAGATT
>JAQXIB010000158.1 GCA_029007575.1 Clostridiales bacterium
TGTTCCAGCAGTGAAGCCGCCGGTCACAGGATCGGTACCGATTCCAGCGAGGAGGTCGCCGCCGCTATCTTTGCCGGCATATATCCGGTTTTGCAGGAGCATAATCTGTATTTGGCGGCGCAGTGCTGCGAGCATCTGAACCGCGCCTTGATCATCGAGCGCGCCGCTGCCGAACAATACCGTCTGGAGCCGGTGAATGTTATGCCGCAGCCCAAAGCGGGCGGCTCCTTTGCCACCACAGCATATCGGACCTTTACAGATCCGGTGGCGGTCGAAGAGGTACAGGCGGTCTGCGGACTGGATATCGGCGGCACCTTGATCGGGATGCATCTGAAAAAGGTAGCGGTTCCGGTGCGGCTGTCGATTGACAAAATCGGTGAGGCGCGTCTCCTTTGCGCACGCACCCGTCCCAAGTTTATCGGCGGCTGTCGTGCCGTTTACAACCAAGAACTGCTTTAATTTGAGGTACCAAAAGGGGAATGATTCGCCATGTTATTCTTTCGCTGTCCGATCTGCAAATCTCCGTTGAAGGATTGCGGCGATCATGCTCAATGCCCCAACCGGCACAGCTTTGACCGCGCCGCCGAGGGCTATTACCATCTGCTTCCCTCCAACAAGATGCACGCGAAGCTGCCGGGCGACAGCAAGGAAATGGTTGCCGCGCGGCGGGCTTTCCTCAATGCCGGATATTATCAGCTATTCAGTGACGGCATCAACGAGGCGGCGGAAAAGCTACTCTGTGATGTCCAGTCGCCGATGATACTGGACGCCGGTTGCGGAGAGGGGTATTATACCGCGCGGCTGAAGCAGGCATTATCAGAGCGGCGGCATGATATTCGGATTGCCGGCTTTGACATTTCCAAGTTTGCGGTGAAGGCGGCTGCCAAGCGGGACAAGAAGATCGATTTTGCGGTGGCGAGCATCTTTGACATCCCGGCGGCGGACGGTTGCTGCGATCTGGTGTTGAATGTATTTGCGCCGATTGTTCCGACTGAATTTGCCAGGGTGCTGAAACCGGGCGGCGTGTTGCTGATCGCGGTGCCGAGCGAGCGGCATTTATTCGGGCTAAAGGAGATTTTATACGAATCCCCTTATTACAACGAGAAGATAGATACCGTTTATGAGGGCTTCGATTTTTTAGAGCGGATTCCGCTGCGGGGCACGATCACGATCACCGACTCCGTGCAAATCGCCAACCTATTTTCGATGACGCCGTATTATTGGAAAACCCCGCAAGCGGGCTGTGAGCGGCTGCGGCAGTTGGCACGGCTGGACACCGAGATCGGCTTTGATCTATTACTTTACCGCCGTGAGCAGGCAGGGAATAATTCCCTGCACCCTAGATCGCGAACCTAGTTGATGTGGTGATTACACTTTAACGCCCGCGTTTTTACACTAATCTTAATTTCGCGAAATAGCTTAGTAATAACAGTACGATGGTAAAAACTTCGGCAATCGTCGGCCGGTAAGTTATCCTTGCTTCCACTTACGCCGCGTACTTTCTGCTAAGGAAAAAAGATTGGCGGAAGCAAGAAAAGCCGACCTATTGCATCATAGTATCTTGGTCACGAGCAACCGACCAATCTAAAAAAACATCGCAGATGTTTTTTTAAGAGTGGCTTCGCGGCGATACGCGAAAACCTTTTGCTTCTTTTCAGTTATGAAAAGAAGATACCAAGCAGGGAATTATTCCCTGCCCAAGCATAATGCTTGGAATTAATTCGCGTGAAAGTGAGCTAAATGAATAAGTATGAGTTCGCGAAATAAAATTGAGCAAAAACGCGGGCGTATAAGTTTGAACAATAGCATGATAGAACAAGCGGCTTTGTGTGGTTTTGGCGTAGCCAAAATCCCGACATTATATTTGTCGGGAAACACAAATGCCGTCAGTACACCAAGAATGCGGTGCATTTTTGGTATACAAAGTGCGCGGATTAAGGTGCAGGGAATTATTCCCTGCCGCGAATTAAGTTCAGGCATTATACTTGGAATAAAACATAATGTATATCCGCGGGAATTGAAGTTTAATCATCACATTAACTTTAGTGCGCGAATTAAGTCCAGGCATTATGCCTGGTGAGGAGATGATGCGTTATCGCGATTAATAAATTCATGAGGGCGGCGCTTAAAGCGCTCTCTTATCCCGATTTGAAAACCAAAGAAAGCTATCAGTTGCAGCGAACGGTCATCAACCTGACACATAAGCATTATATGCGGCCGTTTTATCATATTTGGGATCATAAAATATCTGCCGGCGATCATAATATTCCGGTAAGGATATTTTATCCGGAGATCGTCGGCGAATTCCCGCTGCTGATTTTTTTCCACGGCGGCGGATGGGTGACCGGCAATATCGATAGCTATGATAAAGTCTGCGCCAATCTTGCCAAGCATACCAATCATACAGTGGTGTCGGTAGATTATCGGCTGGCGCCCGAACACAAGTTTCCGGCAGGATTGAATGACTGCTATCGGGTGGTGCAGGAGGTCATTGCCAACGCGCCTGCCCTCGGCGGCCGGTCGGACAATATCACCCTGATCGGGGATAGCGCCGGCGGGAATCTTGCTGCGGCGGTCTCGCTGATGGCGAGAGATCGGGGAGAACCGATGGCAAAAGCGCAAATTTTGCTTTACCCCGCCGTCAATAATGACCATACCGACCGTTCCGTCTTCCCGTCGGTCAGAGAAAACGGCACCGGATATTTGCTGACAAGTAAACGTGTTTCGGATTATATGGAGCTTTATAAAAGCTGTGACGATGATCTGCAAAACCCGTATTTTGCGCCGATTTTGGCGGAAGATTTCTCCCGTCAGCCCGATACACTGATCATTACGGCCGAGTTCGATCCGTTGCGGGATGAGGGTGAGGCTTACGGCAGAAAACTGACACAGGCGGGAAACCGCGTCGAAATCGTGCGGATGAAGGACGCACTGCACGGGTTTATCTCGCTGAGTCCGCGATATGTCCATGTGCGTAAAAGCTATTTGCTGATCAATCGGTTTTTGGGAGGTCGCCACGCCTCCGATTCCGAGTCCAAACAGGGCTGACGTATATAGAAAGGATCTTTATTTACATGAGCAAAAAATCGCCGGAATGGAATCGGCTTGACAACGCCGCCAAAATCTTTCCGTCTAATACCGGAAAACGGGACCCTAAAGTCTTTCGCTTCTCCTGCGAGCTTTACGAAACGGTCGTTCCCGAACTGTTGCAGCAGGCGCTGGATATTACCATTGATTATTTTCCGATCTTTCGCAGCGTGATGAAAAAAGGGCTGTTTTGGTATTATTTTGAACAGAGCCGCCTGCAGCCGGTGGTTTCGCCCGAAACCCGCCCGATCTGCAGTCCGCTTTATAACCCGGATTACCGCACACTGCTGTTCGAGGTGACCTATTTCGGGCGGCGGATCAACTTTGAGGTCTTTCATGCGCTGACCGACGGGACAGGGGCAATGCAGTTTTTGAAAATGCTGGTCTCCCAATACTTAAAGCTCAGATATCCGGACAGGGAGCTTCCGTCCCTCGATTATGACGCCTGCACCTCCCAAAAAGGGGAGGACAGCTTTCAAAAATACTATGATCCCAAAACCACTGCCGGCAAGGCAAAGCGGGTCTCTGCCTACCAGATCAAAGGCAGTAAGGAGCCGGAGGGACGGCTGAACGTGATCGAGGGCGTTTTGCCGGTCAAAGCGCTCCTCGATCTGGCGCATCAATATCACACCACCTTGACGGTGTTGGTGGCCGCCGTCCTGATTCGATCCATCGGAAAGCAGATGGCGACCGGCGACAAGCGCAAACCGGTGGTGCTCGACATACCGGTCAACCTGCGAAACTATTTTGATTCCGAAACCGCCCGCAATTTCTTCGGCGTGATCAACGTCAGCTACCATTTCGGGGAGCGTTCGGGCGAACTCGATGACATCATTGAGCAGGTCGCAAAAACCATGCAGGAGGAGCTGACGCGGGAAAAATTAAGCGGGATCATCAATGACTTTATCAAAATCGAACGGAATGCCGTGGTGCGGATTGTGCCGCTGCCGCTCAAGGACATTGTCCTGCGGCAGGCGGGGCGGATCAACCAGCGGGAGGCGACCTCGTCGCTTTCCAACATCGGGCGCACCAATATCCCCGAGGCGCTCAAGCCCTATATCCGGCTGTTCGATGTCATTTGCAGCACCGATCGGACCCAGCTTTGTCTATGCTCCTGCGGGGAGCTGCTGACCGCCTGCTTTTCTTCGGTGTTTGAAAGCACCGAAATACAGAAAAATTTCTTCCGCACCTTTACCGAGCTGGGAATCTCGGTCGAGGTTGCTTCCAATGACAGCTTCGGCGCGGCGGATACGCCCGAAATCGCCCGAGTGAATCCGCTGCGATTCGGCAATCCCAACCGCGACAGCAAGACCGAGCGTGCCGAACGGCGGTTGGAGAAAGAGACCAAGCGGCAACGGAAACAGACCGAAAAAGCCGGAAAGAAGCTCCAAAAGACGATCGCCGCCGAGGACAAACGGAAACGGAAAGCCGAGGCGAAAACCATCAAGCATCTCGAAAAGAGCAACCGCAAACAGCTCAAGCAACGCAAAAAGCAGGAAGCGAAGGCTTTGAAGAAGCTGGAGCGGGCCGGTAAAAAGCAGCAATAGTCTGAAAGGAATTTATTAGTATGAAATATTGTGAAAAGTGCAAGGTGAACGTGCCGAATCCCAAACAGCGCTGTCCGCTGTGTCAGGGGATGCTCACCGGCGGGGACGGCTCCGAAACCGAAACCTTTCCCAACATCCCGACGATTTACAAGCAGTTCAGCCTTTATTTTCGGTTGATGATCTTAGGCTCGGTCGCCGCTGCTATCATATCGGTCATGGTCAATATGCTGCTGCCAAACAGCGGCTGGTGGTCGCTGTTTGTCGTCGGCGGTTTGGTTTGTATGTGGATTCCGTTGTGGACTGCTATCCGCAAGCGGAGCAACATCTCCAAAAATATTCTGTATCAGGTCGTCGTGCTGTCCTTACTGATATGCGGGTGGGACTGGTTTACCGGCTGGCATCGGTGGTCGGTCAACTTCGCCATTCCTGCCTTGTGCATCTCCGCCATGCTCGGGATCGCCATTGTCGGAAAGGTGATGCACCTGAATGCCGAGGATTACATCATCTATCTGCTGATCGATATTATTTTTGGGTTGATCCCGTTTATCTTTGTGGTGACCGGACTGTCGTCGGTAAAATGGCTTTGTCTTGCTTCGGTGGCGGTGAGCGTGTTGGGGCTGACCTCGGTGTTCCTTTTTTCGGAGGCCAGCGTTTGGCAGGAATTGAAAAAGCGATTCCATTTATAAACCCGGCAGGGCATCATGTGCGGCAAAAAAATCCCACAAACGCGGTTGCGTTTGCGGGATTTTTTTTGGGAGCATTTCTTTCTATTCAATCTCAAACCGTAGCGTAGGATTGTCGGAATAATCGTAATAATACTGTAATTCCAGACCGGTGTCACCGAGCGGCTGTTCGTACTGGAGGGTAATGGTCGCCTGCCCGCCGGGCAGCAGCTCATAATAGGGAGAATAGCTCGGGGAATCGTAATCGATGTGGGGATAGATCACCTGTCCCTGACTGTTGATCATTCGATAGTTTTCGGGATCGTACATCAGATTTTGGTCGCCGATATTCTTGATGTTTACCGAAACGGTGACGATTTCGGTGTCGGCATCAGCGGCATTTAATCCGAGAGCGCCCGAATGCTTTACCTCGGTGACAGTGACTTCAATATCTTGAAAAACGGCTGTTTCGTTGAGCTTGTAAAGGGTGTCGTCGGTGTAAGTATCGGAGAATATGCCATAGAGGCTCGGCATATCGTCCCAGTATATCAAGCCGAAGCCAAGCTCAACAGCCGCGATGGCGCCCAGCACGATTAAAAGGATCTGCCACCATTTTAATCCGGCTTGCTGCGGCGGCGCGACAGGATAAGGCTGCGCATACATCGGCGGCGGTGCGGTATCATTATGAGCCGTCAGCGGTGCATTACAATGTGTGCAAAAAGGTGCGTGATCATCATTTTGTGTTCCGCAGTTATAGCAATACATTTTCACACTCTCCTTTGATGTTATTGATCATATCCGGTGTGCAGGAAATCCGGCAGTGCTGCGGATAATTGAGTCGATACTGTTAGTATATCACGTTACCGAAAAGAATGCAATTACAGGATGATTACAAAAAAGTGGCTGGAAAAGCGTTGTTGAAAAGTGTACGTTTTATTAAAGTTTTATTCACACATTAAAAGAATAAATATGTTACAATTTGTAATATATTACGGTGGCTTTGTATCTTTTTGTTCAAAAAATTCGGTGTGCCTCTGTTGTTCGCAAAAAAACGCAAGAAAATCTGAGTTTTACGGCATTTTTTTCAGAAATACACCTTGATTTTTTTTGACTTTTTATGTAGAATATTATTATATGGAATATTTTCCAAAATAAAAATATCGAATAAAGGCACGGACTCGTTTTCACGGCGGGCGAATCCGGTTTGATTAATTTTACCGTGAATATATTGGAGGTTTAAATATGTCTAACAGATTGTTTCAGGGCTTGATTCATCAAATGAAAGATACGATCGATCGGGTCATCGGTGTGGTGGATGATCAAGCGAATATTATTGCGTGCAGCGAGCTTTCTAAAATCGGTTTGACCAATGAATTTATTTCCCTGGAAAATGCGGATTCTCACGATACTTTTATCCGGGACGGATACACCTATAAACCGTTCGGTCAGCATATCAAACCCGATTATGCCGTCTTTGTGGAGGGCGTCGACGATACTGCGGTGAAGTATGCCCAGATCCTCACCATTACTCTCTCCAGCATCAAACAGTATTATGATGAAAAATATGACCGCAACAACTTTATCAAAAACGTGGTCATGGACAATATCCTGCCCGGCGACATCTATGTAAAAGCCAGAGAGCTGCACTTTAATTCGGATGTTTCTCGCGTTGCCTTTTTGATTCGGATTTTGTCTACTAACGACGTTTCGGCGTATGACGTGATCCAGAACCTATTCCCCGACAAAAACAAGGATTTCGTTTTCAACATCAGCGAGAACGAGATCGTTTTGATTAAAGAAACCAAGCCCAACATCGACAGCAAGGATTTGGAAAAGCTTGCCCGCTCGATCGTGGATACGCTCAGCAGTGAGTTTTATACCCGCGCGACGGTCGGCATCGGAACCGGCGTTGTCGGCATCAAGGATCTTGCTCGCTCCTTTAAAGAGGCACAGGTCGCTCTCGAAGTCGGCAAGGTATTCGATACCGATGAATCTATCGTCAGCTATGACAATTTGGGTATTGCCCGTTTGATCTATCAGCTCCCGACGACGCTTTGCGAAACTTTCTTAAAAGAGGTATTCAAACAGGGCTCCATTGATTCCCTTGATCATGAAACGCTGTTTACCATCCATCGCTTCTTTGAGAACAATCTGAATGTTTCCGAAACATCCAGAAAGCTGTTTGTACACAGAAATACGCTGGTTTACCGCTTAGAGAAGATCAAGAAATTGACAGGTTTAGATTTAAGAGAGTTTGACCATGCAATCGTCTTTAAGATTGCGTTAATGGTTAAAAAATACTTGACGTCCAATCCTGTAAAATATTAATGATGAATTGAATTTTCAGCAATAGCAGGTTACGGGCAGACATCTTGATGTTTGCCCGTAACTATTATCGTATGGGGGTATTATCTCCTTTTTTAAACCGATACCCTTTAAAAAGAAACAACAACTGGTCCGCTTTGAAAGGAGGCGAAAAAGGCGCAGGTCTGTACTGCTTCGAGCAGAGGACGGCATACGGCGGACACCATGAACAACGAACACAACAAGGGCTTTGCCCTTTTTCAATAGCAGGGGATAATCCCCTGCCAGGCATAATGCCTGGACTTAGATCGCGACGAAGTGAGCGAAAGGAATAAGCTGAATATTCGCGAAACATGAGCAGTGAAAACACGGGAAATCCGCGGGAATTAAAGTTTATACAAAAGTATGATAGGGTAAGCGGCTTTGTGTGGTTTTGGCGGAGTCAAAATCCCGACATTATATTTGTCG
>JAQXIB010000159.1 GCA_029007575.1 Clostridiales bacterium
ATCAAATACTCCGGCGATATCGTCAAGGCTTTGGCAGCGGGTGCCAGCACTGTGATGCGCGGCAGCTTGCTCGCACGCTGTGAGGAATCTCCGGGCGAGAGCGAGATCTTCCAGGGCAGACAGTTCAAGGTTTATCGCGGCATGGGCAGCCTCGGCGCAATGGCGAAGGGTAGCAGCGACCGCTACTTCCAGCAGAACAACAAAAAGCTGGTTCCCGAAGGAGTAGAAGGACGGGTTCCTTACAAAGGAAATGTTTCTGAATCAGTTTATCAATTGATCGGGGGCTTACGCTCCGGTATGGGATATTGCGGCTGTGCCAATATTACCGAGCTGCATGAGAAATCCAGATTTGTCCGGATCACCGGCGCCGGTCTGAAAGAATCGCATCCGCATGATATTTATATTACCAAAGAAGCACCTAACTATTCGGTTCAAGTGTAAATTTCGGTGGATTGAACAAGTATTAATTATACAAAACGGAAACCTCCATGCAAAAACTACTTTTAGTAGTGATTGCGCGGAGGTTTTTCCTTGCCATCCGATGAGAAAACGCTTGAGAATAGCTGGACTTTTCACAGCCTTTATGATATGCTTTGTGGTAGAAGGAACATTCGTGTATCGATTCTGTTTGTATGACACTAACGCTTTTTAAAGAGGGTATAAGCAATGACAACATTTCGAAAAGTAATGTCTATTGTGTTTACAATACTGGCGCTTTTATGGGGCAATATTTTATTACGGGCTTTTCTCTATGAGATATCTTGGATAAACATTGGCACTGTTGGTATAACCATCGATGCGGGCATATCGGCTTTCCTGCTTTCTCTTAGAAAAAACGGACCGGTTATATTGTGTCTGCTGGCATGGACGGTTTCAACAATTGTATTTGCGGTTTTGAATATCATCAAAGCTTTTAAGCGAACCGAGTCAAAAACGTTGAATGTGGCTGTTGTTGTTTCTTTTGTGATCATGGTGATCAATGCCATTGTGACACCGCCCCAAACATATGCCGTGAGCACCTATACCGTTTTCCGATTTTTGATTGTCCATGGTGCCACTTGGGTGTTCAGGAGCTTTAACACCGCCAGCATAGTTGTCACGATTTTAACAGGATTTTCGCTGCTGCCGCTGAAGCGAACGAATCAGGGCGAAACAAGCTGATCAATTATACAAAAAGGAAACCTCTGCGCAAAAACTACTTTGAGTAGTAATTGCGCGGAGGTTTTTTATTGTATTATGTTGCAGTTGCTATACCAAAGGGAATGGCAATATATTGCTGCCCTACTTGCTTCAAAATCCGATAATTGCCGTCCGATAGTTTTCCGTATAACCATTCCCAATCGATTACAAATTTGACCTGATGATGATCGTCCACCAAATAACCGATCTCATTAAATCCGTAGTCATCAATAATCGTTTCTAACTCGATCCATTTCCCGTTTTCCTCTTTTTCTATTTGATACCATTCTCCGTAAGTGTACGGCTCTTCATTTTTATCCGTAATGACAATGGTTGCACCGGTAGGCGAAAGGTTTTCAATACTGGCACTCACATTTTCTATTTCCGTCACAGTATAAGAAGATTCTATCCGGTTAGTCTGTTCTTTCTTTGTAGAATTACAGCTGCATAAACCCAAAGCCAAAACGCTGCATAGCAGAAGCGTCAATATCATCTTTTTCGTCACAGTAAAGCTCCTTCCTGAATAGTCTTTTCCATGAGGTTATAACCGCACCAAAAAGGCAGTAAACAGGGAAGCGGCAACAATCAGTCCCAATGCCGAAACGGTTAAAATGATACCGAGCTTTTTCATGATTGCAACATCCCTTCGTTTTATCCGGCCGCAAAAAAACAGCCTTATATTACATAAGACTGTTTAAGCGTTGTCAAAAACGATACGCTATTGCCCTTTTGAAATCATGTCACGTAGGCGGACATGTGCCGCCGCAGTGACACCTTGAAAGAAAAAAGCGGTGAGCAATGGCAAAGCCGTTTGCGGAGCTGTTTTTCGTCGAAAAGGGGGTATCAAGGGGGATCGTCTTGCATAGCAAGCCGTACGCAGAACAAGGTTTTGCCGCAGTGATTGCGTTTGTCCTTCGAGAGTGTGTCGATAAAATCGACACGCTCAACAGCCTTATATTACATAAGACTGTTTTGGAGGGCATTTTGTGACATCGTTTTTGAAAAATTTTCATTTTTGTAGCTTTGCCTAAAAATTTCAGGAAGAAATTGTCAAAACAGATAGTCTGCCAGCTCGTTTGTCATGCTTCGGATGCCGGATAAAAAGCCGGTTACCATTCTGATCGGATAGGGGATCGCGGGATAATATTCCTGCAGATATTTTGCGGCGGTATTGAGTTCGGACAAGTCAGCGAGGATCACCTTGTCGGTTAGCTGAACAGAGAGTTGTGGGTTGTCATCGGGAATCGGCTTGACATCGATCAGCGCGACATTGCCGTATATCGCCGATGCGGTATTGTTCCAAGCAATGCCTGCCAGAACAAATGCACTGCAGAGCAGCAGCGTCATAAAAAATCCGACAAAACAGCTTCTGCGGATTTCCGTTTTTCTTTTTTTCATGGTTATCACAATTCTTTCCGGGGATAAAGGGATACAAGGTCGGAACGGGCAGGTCATGACATCATGGCGAGCAAGGCTTTGGCAATCGACTTGCCGGCAAGCTCACCGGAATATCGCGCTTCCTCTAAGCTGTTTCCATGTCCGCCCATCTCCAACAGAAGCGCGCCGGGCGAGGTGTCCTGATTGTATTTGCGATAGGCAAAGGAGATCGGGCGCATCAAGCCGGGATTGTCCGCCTCCATCTGGTTTTGGAGTGCCGCCGCAAACCGCAGATTTTTATAAAAGTCATGGGTGATATCGCCGGTTTTTTCCGCGCCTGCAATGATCATGATCTGCGCCGCATTTTTGCCGTTGATTTTCACAGTGGGAGCGATGCGGGTACCGTCCGAACGCTGAATGGCGTCACGGTGGACGTCCAAAACAACCTTAATGGTCGGATATTGCTTCATATATTTTTGAATCGTCTTTTTGGACAGCGCATAGGAGCCGGTATAGGAGGGATTGTCGTGCTGTGTGGTGTCATGGATCACGCCGATTCCGGCAGCTTTCAGTTGCTCTGCGATTTGATTGCCTACCATAATCATATTTCTAGTGTTATCCGTGGAACGGGAATTATACGTTTTATCATAATAATCGCGGGTGATCGGCTCATAGCTTTCGGTAGCGTGGGTATGATAGATCAAAACCTGCGGCTGTGTCGTTTTGGTCAGCTTCATTTCCAGCTTTTTGGCAAGCTCCGCTTTGACGGTAGGGGTCGCGATTTGGGTACTGTTTCGGACGCCTCCGTGGCTCAAGTTAATCAGGTCGCCTGACCAGCCGGCGTTATAGAGCTGTCTGACGATTTTGCCGCGGTTTGCGGCGGCGACTTCGGCGGCAGATACCACGATCTCGGAGGTCGTTACGTCGGGAACAGAGGAAACGATCTCGGAAACCACCGAGCTGACCGACGCGGTATCTGCCGGTCGGGAGGAAGACACCTCCACGGCACTGCTGTTCTGATCTAAAAAGACGGTTTTTCCGCCCTCCGGAAAGGTCAGACCGGCAGACAGCAAGGCTGCTTTGGAGGCGGCGGCGTTCATATAAGGCATCGACATCACCACCAGCTTGACCGACAAGGGAAGTGCGATCAAGAAGGCGATCATGCCGCATATTTTTTTATATCTAATTTTCTTTTTTTGGCGTGCCATTTTTCCTGCTCCTTTTCCGATATGGTACAGTGCCGAGATATCTGGCAGTACCTTTAATATAATTATGAGAAAAGGGCGAAAAATATGCC
>JAQXIB010000160.1 GCA_029007575.1 Clostridiales bacterium
ATTCAACATGATTTTTCTTCCTTTCTGTGTAGAAGCAGGGGTTTTCCCCTGTAACATAGTATTTTGAAAATTTGCAGAATGCCCAAGCTCAGCGACGTGCCCGCCAAGGCGATTCCGATCCGAGCCGAAGCAATCAGCAGACTTTTTAAAAGTTTATTACACTCCAATCGAGCCGCAACGATCCCCCAATTGATGGCCACGGCATCAATTTTATGAACGCAGAGTATCAACAGCGAGTGCCGTCCTAAAAAGCAAAGCGCCCGTTTGATGACAGACAGCTTGCCGAGCAATTCGGCACATTTCACTGTCAACAAAGTACCCGCCGCCGCGCCTGCTATGCAAAACGGGAAAACAGGATAGCGCCGTCCTGCCAACTCGATTCCGCCCGCCGATACAGCACCAAGCCAAATAATCGCCGTCGGTATCAGATACTGCCATTTGATCGCGGTGGGATCTGTCGTCCGCGCACAGTAACCGAGATAGAGAAATCCGCAGGAAAACATTGCAATATCAGCGCTCCACGCCAAAAACACGAACTGCCCGATCACCGCTCCCACGCAGGTTGTGATACAGCTTAACAGCATTGCCGCCGTTTTGTTCTCTCTGGCTATTTTCAAAATCATCAAAAACATCAGCCTTGCCAGAAACAAGCAAGGAAGAAACCAGATGCTTCCGATAGCGGGAATGTCTGAAAAAGGTTTTACCGTCACCCCCGAGCCATACAAACCGGCTTTGATATAATAAAAAAAGTTGTCAAACGGATTGCCGGTATGCAGCAAAAGACTCTGCTTGGTAAAATGCAGTCCGGCTGCCATCAATACGGTCACCGTGTAAGGAAGCAGCAACCGTTTTACTGATTTTTTTAAAAAACTCATGGAATCAGACGGTATCCGAAAGGTATACCCGCTCAGGAGGAAAAACAACGGCATATGAAACGAAAAGATCAAAGTACGCACTCCGGGCAGAAGCCGAGGCGTGTGTCCAATCACCATGAATAAAATGGCAATTGCCTTGGAAATATCCAACCAGTCAATCCGTTTCTTTGTCATACTATGATGTCCTTCTTCCCGTTCCTTTTGATCGGTATCAAAGCAGTTCCCTGCGGCCGTCAGTTTCAAGTTGTCCGTCTTACAAGCTGCCGGTGACGATTGAGCGTGTCGACAAAGTCGACAACGCTCTCGAAGGACAAACGCAATCACTGCGGCAAAGCCTTGTTCTGCGTTTTTCCCCCGATGCCCCCTTTTCGACGAAAACCAGCTCCGCAAACGGCTTTGCCGTTGCTCACCGCTGTTTTTCTTTTTATAGTGTTACTGCGGCGGCACATGTCCGCCTTCGTAACAAATTTTAATACTTTTCTTTTGGACAATCCGTCAGTATCAAGTTGTCCGTCTTACAAGCTGCCGGTGGCGCTTTAAGTTATTCCCAAAGCGGCAAGTTGAAACGGTGCCGCCACTGCGG
Organism: Clostridiales bacterium; assembly: GCA_029007575.1. GTDB lineage: Bacteria > Bacillota > Clostridia > Oscillospirales > Ruminococcaceae > HGM13222. The sequence goes on from JAQXIB010000160.1 coordinate 1,459, forward strand.
CAGACGGCCATACTCTTCGGCCGTCAGTTTCAAGTTGTCCGTCTTACAAGCTGCCGGTGGCAGCTTGTAAGACTATTATAACCCAAGCATAGAAATATCGCAATAAAATTTTTTCGGTGAAATCGGCGGCGGTTCTTGCAGAAAATAGGCAAACCGTTCTTTTTCCGGAAAAATTTCGGGAATGGTGTTCATCCTGTCTCGCTAAGTGCAGACACCGAATTGTCGGTTTTGTAATATGATAAAACAGATACCGATTCTGTCCTGCATTTTATTCTCCCCAAAAATGCAGCGCAGTGATTAAACTTGTTTTTTTTGGCAAAAATAACTCTGACCGATAAAATTAATGAAAAGATTGGAGCGTGAATCAGGATGTCTGTCAGACGGGGAGAAATATACTATGCCGATTTAAGCCCGGTCGTCGGCTCGGAGCAGGGCGGCGTCCGCCCGGTGCTCATCGTGCAGAACGACGTGGGAAACAAATACAGTCCGACAGTAATTGCGGCGGCCATAACCAGCCAAAAGGAAAAATCCAAGCTGCCGACTCATATAGAAATCAACGCACAGAACTGCGGACTTGCAAAAAACTCGGTCGTGCTGTTGGAGCAGATCCGTACCATTGACAAAAGAAGATTAAAAGAACGCATGGGCATGCTGGATGAAGACGCGATGTATCAGGTAAATTCGGCTTTGTCCATCAGCTTTGGTTTAGGTGCCGAATCCATCAACCGTTACGTTACATAAAAATATAACTGCGGTTGAAGCACCAAACACCTTT
>JAQXIB010000161.1 GCA_029007575.1 Clostridiales bacterium
ATTGAATCTAGGGCTGGAAGATCGGATGAAAAGCAAAATGGGGTTATTATCCGGCGGTCAGCGGCAGGCCGTGACGTTATTGATGGCGACTTTGTCTACGCCGAAGCTCCTTTTGCTGGATGAGCATACTGCCGCGTTAGATCCGGCTACCGCCGAAAAGGTCATTCTGCTGACAAACAGCATTGTCAACCGAGATCATATCACCACACTGATGATTACTCACAATATTCAGTCTGCATTGAGCTGCGGCAATCGTACCATTATGATGGACGAGGGGAAAATCGTGTTGGATATCAGCGGAGAAGAACGAAAAAATATGACGATAGAATCAGTCATGGATCTGTTTAAACAAAAAAGCCATAAAGCTTTAGACAATGACCGGATGCTGCTCACAAAATAGAATAAAAATAGTGTTGTCCTCATATTAATGTAAGGGAGATTTCTGTTGCATTGATATGAGGGCTTTTTGTCTTATAGGAATGCACAGCATTCCTATAAGACGGCTTTGTGTTTGAAAGAAAGGAATGCAGAACTATATGGATGATTTCAGATATGATATTCGGGAGTTCAGAAAGCGAAACCATCATCCGGCATTGGAAGGAAAGAAAAGAAATACGATCAGCGATGTAATCACATTTCAAGCGATCATTTGTGTATTGCTGGCAATTATTATACTTGTATTTCATTTGTTCTCGGCTCAAAAAGTGAATGAACTGCATACCGACTATCAGAAATATACCGAAAACAGCGGTGATTGGTGGAATGATTTGGTATCGGTCTGGAATCAAGCGGTGGATACGGTCACAAAAACGAAAAAGAATACCGTCAGCAATACGTCAAGTCCCGCCGGTGGAGAACCAAATCCGTTTGGCCCGTATAACAAAATAATGGCACCGCCGGATTATGCCACTTTTTCTCCTTTCGTATATAGTTCGACCATAACTGTGCCAGTCAGCGGCAATATTACTTCTCAGTTTGGATATCGGTATCATCCGATCACCGGACAGTTGGATTTTCACAAGGGCGTTGACATTACCGCAGACTATCAGACTCCGATACTTGCTGCCATCAGCGGCAAGGTCATAAAAGTAGGGGAAAATTCCTCCGCGGGGAAATATATCATCTTATCGCATGGAAACGAATTATGCAGTAAATATATGCACTGCAGTGCTGTAATTGCCAAAGAAGGTATGCAGATACGGGAGGGGGAAGTGATTGCCAAAGTCGGTAGCACCGGCATGTCTACCGGAAACCATCTTCATTTCCAGTTGGAAAAGGATGGCATTGTTTTTGATCCATCCTGGATTATAGATTTCGGGACATCGGAAAACAGAGAGGATACATCATGGAGTTTACGGTAAAAGGGATTAAAATTCGGTTTACTTTTCTGTTTTTCTGGATTTTAACGTTATTTTGCCTGGTTGACCGCAGTGGGATCTTATTTTGGGGTGTTTTAGCGGCGATTATCCATGAGTTAGGACATATTATTGCTTTTTTACTGGTCGGAGATTTTCCGGAGGAACTGTCCTTTGAGCTGACCGGAATTAAAATGGTACGTTCCGGCAAAGCAATTACTCCGGGAAAAGAAATATTTCAGCTTTTCATGGGCAGCGGCGCTAATTTTCTGGTCTTTTTCATATTGTCTTACAGCTTACAGACCGTAAATAAAATCAGTTTGTTTGCAGTCAGCCATCTGATTCTCGGCGTTTTTAATCTGCTGCCGATTCAGACTTTGGACGGCGGCATGATATTAAAAATCATAAACGAAAGAATCTTCGGCATTCGAACAGCATATGTACTGGGTAAAATCATTTCTTTTGTGATATTAATACCGCTTTTGGGTGTCGGATGTTACCTTTGTGTATTGCAGCGATTCCATTTTTCATTACTGTTTGTTTGCATTTGGCTTTTGGTTGCCTGTATAAAACAATAGCGATTCACTTGCTCAGCAGGTGAATCGCTATTGTTTGCTTGATTATTACAATGTATCCAGGTTATACGGCGTTTGCTGATAGACGAAATAATTGAGCCAATTCGAGAACAGGAGGTTGGCATGGCTTCTCCAGATAAAATTAGGTAACTTTTCGGGGTTATCATCCGGAAAATAGTGATAGGGAAGCTGAATTTTCATTTTCTTTTTAACATCCCTGTAATATTCGTTTGCCAACGTGTACAGATCATATTCCGAGTGTCCGGTGACAAAAAATTGTCTGCCGTCTTTTGAGGCAACGATATGTACGCCTGAAATTTCTGATTCAGTTAAAATTTCCAATTGGTCACAACGTAAAATGTCCTCTTTACGCACCTCGGTATGTCTGGAATGCGGAACATAAAAGACATCGTCAAATCCACGCACAAGCTGATGATTATGCTGCAGCACCTTATGA
>JAQXIB010000162.1 GCA_029007575.1 Clostridiales bacterium
TCTTTGACGGCGGCAAGATATCCGAAATACAACCACTGTATCGCCTCTTTGGTGTCTTTCGCCGGCAAAGAAATATCAAACCCGTATTTCGCCGCCATCACCTTGAGTTCCTGCAAGGCTTTGATCTGCTCCGAAATTTCCTCTCTCTGGCGTATCATGGCGCTGTCCATCAAATCGTTGATCATATTTTTTTTGGCGTCCTGCTTCCATGCAATCAACTGATCCACGCCATACAATGCAACCCTGCGGTAATCTCCGATGATCCGCCCGCGCCCGTAAGCATCCGGCAAACCGGTAATAATTGCCGTGTGACGCGCTTTTTTCATCTCGTCGGTATAAGCGTCAAACACGCCGTCATTATGCGTTTTGCGATATTTAAAAACATTTTCGACTTCGGGATCCATTTCGTATCCATAAGCCTCTAACGAAGTCCTTACCATCCGGATTCCGCCAAACGGCATAATGGCACGCTTCAGCGGCTCATCTGTCTGCAAGCCGACAATCGTTTCCAACTCTTTTTCAATGTATCCGGCATTATGAGCTGAAATGGTCGAGATAGTATGAGGATCAATGGATCGCACACCGCCGTTTTTACGTTCTTCTTCCATTAAAACTTTTACTTTATCCCACAGGCGAACCGTTCTGTCTGTCGGTGGTGTCAAAAAGCTGTCGTCCCCATCATACGGGCAATAGTTCTCAACGATGAAATCCCGCACGTTACATTCATTTGTCCATTGACCTTTTCTAAACTCCATTCAGATATCCTCCGTTATATGATCTCCCATACTGTTGATTTGATGCAGATATTCAAAACATCAAACACTACTAAAACAGTATCTTTTAATTCTATTATACTTGCTTGAAACAAAAAAGTCAAATTTTTTCAAGACAAATATCACAAACGATATCTTGCTTTTTTGGTATATTTGCCGTGTATGCCATGATCATATTTTTTTGTTTGCTTTAGATATTTGAAGAGCAATCGCAAATAATACCTAATGTTTGCTGAATAAATCAAAACAAGGAATAGGAATAAAATGGAATTGTTAATTGAATTAAAAGATGTATGCAAAGAATATTTCCAGGGCAAGAATGAGGTGAAAGCATTAAACTGCATTTCTCTCTGTATCTATCAAGGAGAATTTGTTTCTATTGTCGGGAGCTCCGGCTCCGGAAAATCTACCATGATGAATATTTTGGGATGTCTGGATATCCCCTCCTCCGGGAAATACTTATTAGACGGCGTAGATGTATCAAAATTAAATGACAGGAAGCTGTCAGTCATCCGCAATCAAAAAATCGGTTTTATATTTCAAGGATTCAATTTGATTCCGAGTATGAGTGCACTGGAAAACGTCGAATTACCTCTCAGCTACCGCAGGGTTTCCGCCTCAAAAAGAAAAGCGCTGGCAAAAAACGCGCTCAAGCAAGTCGGTTTAGGGGAACGAATGAACCATCGTCCTGCTGAAATGTCAGGCGGACAACAGCAGCGAGTTGCCATTGCGCGGGCTATCGCCGCACGTCCCTCCATCATCCTGGCAGATGAGCCGACCGGCAATTTGGATACCAAATCCGGTGCCGAGATCATGAATATTTTAAACGGTCTGCATCAGGAAGGCAGAACCATTATATTAATTACGCATGACAATGAGATCGCCAATACCGCGCAGCGTCTGATCCGTATTTCAGACGGAAAATTAATAGAAAATAAAAAATTAAAAAATGCAGAGTAAATCCTAAAATTACCACTCATATAAAATCGGAACCGACCTATAATAATAGTGCAAACGCAAAAATTCATTATTTAAATATAAGGAGAAAAATAATCATGAGTACTAACAAAATCGTAGTTCCTGAAGCAAAAGAAGCAATGAACAAATTTAAAATGGAAGCAGCTAACGAAGTCGGCGTGAACCTGAAACAGGGTTACAACGGTGATTTGACTTCCAAACAGGCTGGTTCTATCGGCGGACAGATGGTTAAGAAGATGATCCAAGCTTACGAAAATTCTATTAAGTAATAAAGCTTGCATTTCAAAAACAGACCGGTCGAAATGATCGGTCTGTTTTTTATCTTGTTGCGATACACTTCATTTTACTGTCCGACCATCACGAAGCTCAGCCAGTAAAATTATATTCGTTCCATCATCCAATTTAAGACGTCGTAGTAAACTTCCTGACGGTTGATTTCATTTAACATTTCGTGTCTTCCCTCAGGATATAACTTTATTTTGAGATCCTGCACGCCGGCTTCTGCCAACCTGTCATAAACTTTTTTAACGCCCTTTCCGTAATCCCCAACCGGATCCATATCGCCGGCAAACAAATAAACCGGAACGTCTTTCGGAACAGCGTATGCCCAACGCTCATCCGACACCATCTTCAGCATGGTCATCAAGTCTTTGAAACCCGCGTTGGTAAAGGTAAATGTGTTGTATTCATCCTTAATATAGGCGTCCACAATCAACGGATCTCTGGAAATCCAGTCGCTGTTGGTATTCACATGCGGATACCGCTTATTGTAATCTCCAAACAGCATTTTATCAATTGTTTTGCTGCGATAAAGCGGCCCCTTTACTTTGATCCATAAATCAACCACTGCAAGTCCCACATTATTTAACTGATGCCCGCCGCTTGTGCCGCTCAAAATCACGCCGTCCACTTTGCTTCCGTACTTCATCATATACAGTCGGGCGATAAACGATCCCATACTGTGCCCCAATAAAAAAACTTTGTGAAAAGGATATTCCATCCTGGCAAGCTTGGTCACCTGATACAAGTCCTCTACCAGATACTGCCAGCCATTTTTATCCCCGAAGTATCCCAAATGTGCCTTATCTTTCGCAGTATGTCCATGTCCCAAATGGTCATGAGCGTACACCACAAAACCATTCTGCGCCAAAAAAGCGGCAAAATCCTGATAGCGTTCAATATGTTCACACATCCCGTGTGAAATTTGAAGCACCCCTTTAATATTTGCGGTCGGTCGATATACAAAATAATGGACCCGATCAACACCGTTTGAACTTAAAAAAGTTTCATTTGTTTTATCGACATTCATTTTGTTTTGTTTCACACAAAAGTGAAACAAACCTTCCTTTCTGCTGAAATCGGATCTGCACCGATCATAGAATCATATGCGCTGTAAAACAAAGTCGCCATCTGAGGTTTGATCATATCAGTAGCTTGATCATCTGCCGATACTCCAGGAAACGATATCCTTGCTTTTCATACAAGCGAATCGCTCCCTGATTCGAGGAACAAACCTCCAAACGCAAGCCTACAATCCTGCCTTTGTAATATTCCTCAATATATTGTAAAAAAGCACTGCCGAGCTGTTTTCCCCGAAACTCCGGGCTGACATACAGCTCATCAATCAACGCTAGCAAGCCGCCCATTTCGGTGCTCCACCAAAAGCTGACCAGACAGTAGCCGGCAGGAATGTCATCCGAAAGGATCATAAAGCCGTCCGCATAGGGATTCCCGCTAATCAGCGTGTCAAAAGTGCGGCACATATTTTCCTCCGGAATCGGCTCCAAAGCGGCGCCGCTGCAATAAAAATCCTTGCTGAATTTTA
>JAQXIB010000163.1 GCA_029007575.1 Clostridiales bacterium
AAAAAATCAGGTTCTGAGCTTCGTAAATATTTTAAACGATCTAATTTTCTGCTCATAAAACGTTTTGGCAGTTTGGAAGAAGAGTAGCTCATGTTATGCTTTCGCTATTCTCTCATTCTCTTAAAATAACTTGAATATACACAATATCACCCCGTAAAGTGCCGAAGCCAGCAAGCCGTAGACGATAACCGGGCCGGCGATGGTGAATATTTTGGCGCCCAGCCCCAAAATCCAGCCTTCACTTTTAAATTCCATTGCCGCGCAAGTAACCGCGTTGGAGAATCCGGTGATCGGTACCAGTGTCCCCGCACCGGCGTGCTTGGCTATTTTATGAAACAGATTGAGTCCGGTCAGCAGTGCCGCCAAAAATACCAATGTCATAGAAGATAAGGTAGATGCAATCATCTGCGTCATACCCCAATGCTGATACAGATCAATAAAAATCTGCCCCAGCACGCATATGAGCCCGCCTATCACAAAGGCTTTTGGAATCGTAATGTAACTTTTTGTATTTTTAGATGCTTGTTGATTTAATTTTTCATATTCCTGTGTAGTTAAGTTCATCATGAATCACCATTCCTATTTGAATTTGTGCCGATACTGCACTTGATTTTTTCTACTGTTATACCACTCCGAATAACAGATTGGTATATTTGTTTTTCTTAGCTTTTGTAAAAGTAATGGAAATATGCGATTCATGTAAAATTCTTTTTATCAGTTCATTTTGAAACCAGTATTTCAATCAAAATATTTAATAAGAATCACAATAAAATACAAGAAAAGCAAGCCTTTTCGCGTTATAATATTTTAAATATATGCCGATTTGCTGTATAATCGGCGTATGATTAACGCAAAATCCTGCTGAAAGGTCTGTTATCAAGATGAGCAAAATCGGAATAGGGATTGATACCGGCGGAACTTATACGGATGCGGTTATTTTCGATCTGGAACAAAACAAAGTATTGGCGTCAGCAAAAAGTTTGACCACCAAACAAGATTTGTCAATCGGAATAGATAGTGTTCTCAGCAAACTGCCGGAGGAAATGGTTGCTCAAGCGGAAATGATCGGTCTTTCCACTACGCTCGCTACCAACGCCTGCGTTGAAAACAAAGGAGGCAGAGCCAAACTGCTGTTTTTAGGCGGAGATAAAAAAGTAGTCGAAAAAGTGGGAGCGCAATACGGATTTCATGATCTAAATGATATTTTTTACGAAGAAAGAATAACCACTCTTTCCGGTGATATCATCCGCACGCCGGATTGGAAACAATTTTCTTCCACCATAGAAGAACGCTTCGGAGATTGCGCCGGAGTCGGTATTGTTGAAATTTATGCTATGCGAAACGGCGGAATACTCGAAAAAGAAGCCAAAAAATTGATCCAGGAAAAGCTGGATATTCCTGTTACCTGTTCCAATGAATTGTTTTCGGATCTCGGTTCACTGCCCCGCGGCGCAAGCGCGTTGCTCAATGCGCGTCTGATTCCGATCATCCGTGAATTTATGCAAGCAGTCCACAAGGTTTTAAACAGCCGCAATATTCATGCGCCGATTGTTATCATGCGCAGTGACGGCAGCGTGATGTCAGAAGAATTTGCGAAGTCCCATCCGGTTGAAACCCTGCTGTGCGGGCCGGCGGCAAGCGTGGTCGGCGCAGGCTATACTGCGGCAACCCAAAATTGTGTCATTGTAGACATGGGCGGCACCACCACTGATATTGCGCTGATTGAAAACAACAATCCCGTCCGCGCCGAAGATGGGATCTCCATCGGACAGTGGAAAACCTATGTCAAGGGATTATTGGTAGATACCTTCGGGCTGGGCGGAGACAGTGCCATCCGTTTCAGCGATAACAAGTTACAGATCGACTCTGTCAGGGTGATTCCGCTGTGTATCTTAGCACAACAGTATCCGCAAATGAAAGAAAGACTTTCTGCCATGATCGAAAATGAGGAGTTTCATGTCACCCGTTTCCTGCATGAATGGTATTGTCCGGTCAAAGACATTCAAAACAACCCGCATTATTCCGAAGAAGAAAAACGGTTTTGCCGTGCCATTCAAGAGCACCCTCTCATTCTCTCAGATGCTGCCAAATCTATTGACAAGGATATCTACACGCTGAATGTCAAGCGTCTGGAAGATGAAGGCATCGTCATCCGTAGCGGACTGACGCCAACCGACATCATGCACCTGACCGGCGATTTCACAGAATATGACAAAGAAGCCTCCCTGCTCGGCGCACAATATGTAGCAAGATGTTTGAATGTGGAAACCAAGCAGTTATGTGATGCGGTATATGATGAAATCAAAAAGAAATTATATTGCAACATTGTACGCGTTTTGCTGCAGCACAGCGTACCTTATTACAAAAAACATGGTATCGACGAAGGGCTGTCCCGCTTGATTGAAAACAGCTGGTCAGACGAAAACCAAACGATTCATTCTCTGTTCCAAACACCGTTCAGCTTAGTCGGTGTAGGGGCGCCGATCCATGTGTTCTTGGATGATGTGGCGAAAAAATTAGGAACAAAGGCTATCATTCCAGAATTTGCCGGTGTAACCAATGCAATCGGTGCCGTAGCCGGAAACGTCAGTGTACAGATAGAAATTTCCATTCTTCCCGCAACGATGGAAGATGAAAGTGACGGATATATCGTCTACGGCCCCGATGCCAATTATACTTACACCGACTTGGAGCAGGCCATTCAAAAAGCCATTGAGATCGGAACAGAAAAAGTGCGTCAGGATATGGCTGCAAGAGGAGCTTTCAACAACATTACCGTTTCCCATAAAATCAAAAACTATTCCGGGGAAGCTGCGGATAATACAGTCTACCTCGACACCGGCGTAATCGTTGAAGCTCATTGACAGCCAAAACCGGTTGGCTTGTTCTCACTGCCTCACCGCCAGGCAATAATTGACATTGTCAAAAGCGGTCATATGTGCCTTCGGATTGGCTCGGTTGTAATCGCTAAAATATTGTTCTGTGATTTCTTCCGGCGTCAAGTGCTCATAGATAAGAAAGCCAACATCGGAAAGCAGCTTTTCCAGCTCGATATAGGAATAACCGGTATGCATGGTTTCATGCGCGCCGCTTGCCAGCATCGCTTGTTTCTTTGCCCGTATACCTGCTTTTTCGGTACCGCTGTTCTCGTCCGGATAGTCAAATACAATCGAACTGCCTTTGGGCGTGAAAGAACCAACGGCAAGCAACAATTCGATCCATTCCTGCTTTGTCAGATAATAGACAAGCCCCAGTAAACTGCAAAAACTGCGTTTTCGGGCATCAAAAGCAGGATGCTTTAGCAGTGCATCCTGCCACCGCTGTCGGGTAAAATCCGCTTCCGGATAAGAAACATTGTCCGGAACCGTTATGTTGTTTGCTTGCAGCCGCCGTTGTTTGTCCTGCAATACGGCGCAGCGATCCAATTCGAAGATTTGCATCCCTTTCGCCCATTCCGGCTGGCGGTACGCAAAGCTGTCATACCCGGCTCCTAAAATCAAGTATTGCTTTGTACCGATTCGTGCCGCTGTTTCCAATGCTTTCTCCGCAAATGCCGCTCTTCCGAGCGGAGAAGGAGATAAATATTGATCTGCAATCCACTTGAGCGCCTCATCTTTTGTGCCGGAAAAAGACGGATTAAAAAAAGATATTCCGCTTGACATATGATCTGCGATCTGCTGATACTCCGCTTCCGATAACAGTTTTCCGGCGACGCTGTCCTCAAAAATTCTGACCGTGTTGTGTTTGTAATGGTATGCCCTGGCAAACATACTAACCAGTGCAGTCATACTTCCTGTCGATTCCAAAAACTATCAATCCTTTCTTCACATAAAATCAGAATGCCACATATATTTAAATACACCCTTTTCTCTCTGATTTCAAGACTTGAAAATTTCTTGATTTTGTGGTATAATAAAGGCAGAAAAGAACAAGAATTTACATTTCCGTCACATTTTCATGACGGTTTTTTTATTGCGTTGCACCGAAGTGTGCACAAGCAAAATAAAACAGTTCCTTATTCTTTTAAGCCGTCAGGCTTTTTTGAAATCCATTCTGTTTTTTATTGCGTTGCGCCGAAGGTGCATAAGCAAAATAAAACAGTTCCTTATGGTTTCAAAGCCGCTAGGCTTTTTGGAAATTCATGCTATGGTATCTTTGATGTAAAGGACTATGTGTTATGACGCAGAATCTGATATTTTCAAAAAAAGATTTGCGAAAACTGATTGTTCCGCTGATTATCGAGCAAATTCTCGCCGTGACCGTCGGCATGGCGGATGTGATGATGGTATCCAGCGCCGGAGAAGCTGCTGTATCCGGTGTATCGCTGGTCGATATGATCAATGTGCTGCTCATCAACATTTTTGCTGCGCTCGCAACCGGCGGCGCAGTCGTTTCCTCCCAGTTTCTCGGCGCGAAGAATCGCCAAAAAGCGTGTCAAGCCGCCGGTCAACTGCTGTTTATCAGCTTTGTCCTCTCGGTGTTAATTACCGCTGTCATTCTGTTCTTAAAAGCGCCTTTGCTCCGGCTGTTGTTCGGAAAAATTGAAAGCGATGTGATGCAAGCGTCTTTGACCTATCTTACCATCTCGGCCATTTCCTATCCTTTTATTGCAGTATATAATTCCTGCGCCGCGCTGTTTCGATCCATGGGGAACTCCAAGGTTTCGATGTATACATCGGCGGGAATGAACATCATCAACATTGTCGAAAATGCCATCTTTGTTTTCGGTTTTCACATAGGAGTTGCAGGCGTCGCGCTTTCTTCTTTGATATCTCGTTTTTTCGCCTGCTTTGTCATGCTCTTTTTGTTGAACAATCCCCTGCATGAAATCCATATCACATTGAAAGAACGGTTTCGCCCCAGCTTGTCCATGATAAAAAATATACTGTATATCGGCATTCCCAGCGCGCTCGAAAGCAGTATGTTCCAGCTCGGCAGAGTGCTTGTTGTCAGCATTATCGCGGGATTCGGCACGGTGCAAATCGCCGCAAATGCCGTAGCCAACAATCTGGATGCTTTCGGCTGTATTCCGGGACAGGCGATCAGCCTTGCCATGATCACCGTGATCGGCAGATGCGTCGGCGCCGGAGATTATGCGCAAGCCAAATACTATACCAAGAAGCTCTTAAAAATCACCTATCTGATCATGATTTCGCTCAATTGTGTCATTCTGTTGACCATGCCGCTGATCTTAAAAATTTACAATTTATCCGAAGCCACCATTCAGCTTGCTTCGATTCTGGTGCTGATCCACAACGGCTGCGCCATGATTTTATGGCCGCTTTCCTTTGTACTGCCCAACGCACTGCGCGCTTCCAACGATGTACGATTTACCATGGTGATCTCGATTTTCTCGATGTGGACGTTTCGCATCGTATTCAGCTATATTCTCGGTCAATGGCTGGGCTGGGGTGCAATCGGCGTGTGGGTTGCCATGAT
>JAQXIB010000164.1 GCA_029007575.1 Clostridiales bacterium
CATAATCCTCAACAAGGCGGGTATAGATTCCTTCGTCAAATGTAATACCCATTATTCTGCCTAGTTTTCTTACCATTTCTCTAGTTTGTTCATGTGAAAAACCAGGAATATATGCTGGTTGAAACGCATTGAATATTGGATTGTCTTTCCCAAGAATTGTAGAATCCTCAACACACTTTGGATTTGTTCCAAATATACAGAATGTAAACACATCCGATAAAGCCTGGTATGCGCTTCGAATACTCTGCCAGAAGAAAACAAAATCCAAATCATTACACCAATGTTCAGCACTAGATTTTCCAAATGTAATGTTTTCGATTTCATCAAACATTATAAGTAGTTTCTTATTGGTTGCTTTACTAATCCTTTCTACATATCCTTGGAAAAACTGAGAGGCATTTTCTTGGGTAAAATCCGCTTCATTAATTGGCCATTCTAAGCCACATCGAGTACAAATCTCATTAATAACGTAGAAAAGTGCTCCATTCCAGCGTCTCATATTAAAAGAAGGGTTTTGGCAATCGATGGCAATGGCGATGAAACCTTGTGTATCACACTTTCTAAGTATATCATAGATGATAGATGTCTTTCCGGTCTTTCGAAGTCCAAAAAGCCCGTAATTTTGACCACTACGATGCTTACTAATGATCTGAGTGACTATTTCATTTCTTCCGAAGAAAAAAGTATCTTTTTTTAACGGCTCTGAATAATCAAATAGGTCCCTGGAATAAAAGAATCTACGAAATTGATTCCTGATAAAGTGAGAATCAGTTTTGTTTATTTCAAATGATCTATATGAAAAAGGAACAATTATCTGGTTCTCTTGATTAGTCAAATAATCTTTCAGTTTGTTTTCGATCTGCTCATCCGCACTGATTAATACATAACATATTTTCTCATATCTCTGCTCAACAAATTCAGCGACCAAATTACCATAGGCTTCTAGTGTCCGAGCTTCGAAATTATCATAAGGGGACAAGATAATCACTATTTCTTGCGTTATACCGAAAGCCTCTTCCACAGAAGGTGTTGGTTTTGCAAGCATAAACTTATAATCACTTTTGTTGACAGTTCGTTTCCCCGCACTTGTAATATACCACAGGTCCGACCATCTTCTCACAATTTCAGTTTCCTTTTTCGAGAAATCTGAATCGATATTGACCTGAGCGGAGGGATGAATACCTGCACGTACAGTTTCTATCATTTGGGCTTCTCCTTTCGTCAGTCTATAAGTATTTCAAATGTGCAGATTACCTGGAGCCATCTTTGTAATTGACGAAACAACGGTATTAATTACTACAGAGAGGATTATGTTCATTTCAATGGTTCCATTCTGAGAATCAAAGCCTTGATTATTCTCCATAGTAATCCGAATCAATCCTATATATTTTCAGTGTCTGTACTGTGCTTAGGCCGATCTCAAATTTCACAAGTAGCTCCGCTAGCAAAGAGCCATCTATTAGCTTTATCTGCTTTTGCTGCTGCTTTGTCGCATATGATATCGCCTCACTGGTGAACTGGGAAGTGGTGATGAAAACACCCTTTTGTACATCCTCCATCGCACCCACAAAAGCCTGAAGTATTGATCTAGACACCTTGTTGCCAGGAGCATAACGTTTTGCCTGGATGTATATCCTGTCTAGCCCCAGGTTGTCCTGATATATGATGCCGTCTATACCGCCATCGTGAGATTGTCCTGTTACAAATCCGGAATCATTGTCATAGCCGTATCCCATCTTCAAAAGCAGGTCTACGACAAGTCTTTCGAAGAAGGAAGGGGTATTTCTAAGGATCTGCTCGGTTATATCAGTTTTTAGGGCAGAAATATGCTTTTCCCACGCCTCAGTGATTCTTTCTTCAGGCAAGCGATCAGCTGTTTCCTTTTTCCCCACATTTACATCCGGTTGCTGCTTCGCCTTGTCCCCTAGTAGTGCGTACTTAGGCTTTTTACCCTCATAGCCAACTATTTCGAAGATTTTCTCCGGATAAGACGTCGGAAAATCAAGTCCCAAGCAGCGGCGGCGTATGTATGAATTGACAACTGAGACAGGATGCTCTGCTCCAAAGGAGTACAGATTTCTTTCGACAATAAGGGCATGTATATCCTTGGCCGTAAGGCCCTGACGGTTTTCTGCCAATACAACCTTAATGCATTCAAGGATAGTCATAATCTATACCCCTCTCATTTCAGAACATCAACCTCCTATATTATAGTGCATTCCCGAAGTGTATGCAACTCAATCTTTCTTTCGCCCTGCCGTCCGGAAGAATTTGGCCGATTGGATATCTTCCTTCTTCAATTCCCAGAAGGTTGCTTGGGTCCACTCTCCCCGTGTTATCCAATCGTTGTGCAATGGTGAAATGTCAAATACTCGCTCCCAGTTTTTATCCCGGTACAACGCCTGATGTTCTGAGTCCATCGCATCAAACAATGCTTCCTGCTTCTTATCCTCTTCTTCTGTCTCTGATATCAACCCATGATTCAGGATGATATGCCATACATCAAAATCGGATAGCAATACCTTCTCGGCGGGCATCTCAATTTCAATACAAGCATAATCCTCATCGCCTGGCCCATAACCCCATCGTGCACTGCGAAGATCCGGTTTATGGTATTTGCCATTCTGCTTATACCACGCCCAAACTGGATATTGAACACCTTCAGGTGGAGGGCCAGTCCTGTCCACCATTTTTCGGATCATCCATTTGTACTCATCATCCATATCAAGAGTGGTCAGCACCGGATTACAACGATATACCCCATAGTTCTGTATCTCATTCCACACCTTAATCGGCTGTATTGTCCAGAGTCTCATTTGCCCTCCATCCAAGATTCTTAAAGGCAATTACACTATTATTCGTCAATTAATGGACGAAGCAGTCTTCCCATTAGGATTTGTGCGTGATATCCTCCGTCTTTCCCTACCCCGATAACAGGTTTATAATTTCGCTCCAAAATGTCAAAAATATCATTCATTTCGAAGCAATCGTGCTTTGGAAAATTCATGAGATTAAAGATAAACTTCTCATCCGACAACTCGTATACAATTCCTTCTTCGAATTCTGCTCTGCCTGTACCTATATCAGGCATTCCGAAGATGTCTGAACTGAAATCTCTTCGAACAAAATAGAGCTTCCATAGACCATCATAACGCTCTGCATTTTCATTTTTGATAAAATCTATAAAATCAAATGCTTCATTCTCTGCCTCAGGTACTGAAAGAAATTTTGCAAATATCGATTTTATAATCTTAATCTTTGTTGCTTTTTGAAATCCTTTTATCGCCTTCGGATTCCCATTTTCATTAAAAAACCTCAGATAGCATTTGTCATAGTTACCGAGAAAAGTATTACACTCCCTACACAGAGTCTGAGCAGTCCTTCCCTTCGGATAGAGTGACTTTGCAACCTTTTCATCAAAATAATCACCAATCGCTTGTTCATCGCTATTCCCGTTTTCCATCGACTGGATAATATAATCACGCATTTCGGTTGATTGTAGTTGATCGACAAGTTTAATAATGTCTACTCCCACAATATCTGTATTTCCAACACATCGAGCAGGGTAGTGTTCTTCGCTCATCTCTGTAATCGGAAAGAGCCTTTTGCAAAGCCTACATTGCACCATATCTCCCATATACAAGTCTCCTATAGATAACTGCCCACATCGTATCCCTTGCAAATCTCAATTACATGATTTGGTTCAGCACAGAAATAAGCACGCACCTACAGCTAGTACGGCAATCTGTACAATCAACAGCACCGGGAAGAACACCCTGAAATACCAGTGCTGAGTTTTGTGATGAAACACCTTCATACCCAGCACGCCACCCAGTCCTCCAAAGCACGCCGTTACCAAAAACAGCGACTTTTCCGGTACGCGCCACTTGCCTTGACGAGCACAGCGCTTGTCGTGCCCCATCAGTGCAAAGGACACTATGTTCATAATCACTACGACGGCCACCGCCACGAGAATAATCGTACTCTTATTCATGTTCATCCTTATCCATGCTCATATTATATCACAGTCGTGATTCTCCCTCGCCCAGTATTTTACAGCAAAGTACACTGCTCCGCAACGACACCCAGTCGTATTAGGAAACTTTATGGGTAAAACCTCTGTTATTACGACTGGCAGACGTTGCGTGAGGCTTTTATCTGTGCAACAATATATAAATCCGGCATCGGAAGGAGGTCAGGCAGTGAACAAAGTGATTTTTCTTGACGTGGATGGTGTGCTCAACAACGGCACTTGGGCGATTGAGATGTTTGACAAAGGTATCCGCGTCTATCATGATGATCTGCTCTACGAGCCTTCCTTGGGGCAGCTCAAACGCATTGTGGAGGTGACAGACGCGGTCATTGTCGTATCCTCTTCCTGGCGGCAGATCCCCATCGCCTATCTCCATCTGAAGGAATGGCTGGAGAAGTTTGGCATGGAGATCTTTGACAAGACACCCTATGTCGGCGGTGAACGTGGCGATGATATTACCGCCTGGTTCAACCGGCACCCAGGAGATTGGAAGTACGTCATATTGGATGACGATGATGACATGGGCATCCACATGCCTCACCTCGTTCGAACTTCCTTCGACGAAGGTCTGACTACGAAGGAAGCCGACCGCTGCATTGAAATGCTCGGTGCAGAGAAAGGATAGTCATGATATACATTACAGGTGACACCCACGGAGAATTCAGCCGCATTGAGCGATTCTGCGAACGGATAAAGCCCACCCAGGACGATACCATGATCATCCTGGGTGATGCGGGCATCAACTACTATGGTGGATGGCGTGACATCCACAAAAAGCAGCGTCTGGCAAAGCTGCCCATCACATTGTTCTGCATCCACGGAAATCACGAAATGCGTCCCGGAGCACTGCCGTGCTATCACACCAAGGAATGGAACCGC
>JAQXIB010000165.1 GCA_029007575.1 Clostridiales bacterium
GTTTTTTATATCGCTTGTTTTTATGGCTTGGCTGATAAAGTCAGCCGCCTGTTCCACCGCATCAAACACAGAAACCTCATTCAAAATTTTCCCCAAAACAAACGAGGAAAAAATATCGCCTGTACCGGAAAAGCTGCCTCCCTGCGTGGCGCTTTGAATAAACTCGGTTTCATACTTTTTCATCCTGCCGTCGCTGAAAACATAATTTAAAATTTTTCCGTTTTCAACAACTCCCGTTACGACAATCGATTTGATACCGCTTTCCAGCAGCTTTTCTCCTGCAAACATGATATCGCTTTCTCCGCTGAGAATGCGAAGCTCGGTAAGATTTGGGGTGATGATATCCGCTTCTGCGCAAAGCCGTTTGACGCCTTCCACCATTCCGGGGGTATATGTATCATAAATTTTTCCGTCATCCGCCATCACCGGATCAACCAACAACAGTGTATCATGGCTTTTAAATGTATCTATAAACTCAAGAACATGTTCGTATTGCTTTTCGCACAGAAGAAATCCGGTGAGAATGCCGTCAAAATGGGCGGACAAATTGGACCACTGACGTGTTATTTTTGGCAGCATCTCCGTCAGGTCAACGCTGTCAAAACTGTCGTACCCGGTTTGATTGGAAAACACACCGGTCACAACAGGATTAACCTGAATACCCATGGCGCTCAACACAGGAATAGACGCAGTAAGAGAGCATTTTCCGAATCCCGATATATCATTGATGACAGCGCATTTTTTCATAAAGCACTCTTCCCTCTTGCATATTGGATGGAACTATTATATAATGATTCTGTTATGATTTAAAGATACAGTTTTTGTTATTTTTTGAGGTACAGTTATGAAAAAATACACGAAGCTTTACAACCTTGTCAAAAATATGATCCTGACGGGAGAATTACAGCCGGGAGACAAAGTGCCGTCAGTCAGAAAAGCGGCAAAAATGTACAATGTTTCGCTCACAACAGTGCAAAGCGCATATTTTGAATTATGCGCCGACGGATATATCATTGCTCACAGCAAAAGCGGATATTTTGTTTCGAGCATCGTGCATCATCAACCCGCTGAGGAATATAAAAATGAGCAGAACAATGTGAGATATGATTTGTCGGGCGGAATTGCAGATCCGGAAAGCTTTGACTTTTCGTTGTGGCAAAGATACATCAAAAGCGCGCTGAGGCAAAGCGACAGGCTTCTCTCGTACAGCCAACCGAAAGGCGAATATGATCTGAGATCTGCCATCGCACAGTACATTAAAGAAAAAAGAAACGTCATCACCTCCCCCGACAGAATTATTATCGGCGCCGGAGTACAGCCGCTTTTGCATATTCTCTGTTCCCTGCTCGATAAAAATCTGTGTGTATCTTTTCCGGATAAAAGTTTTGCCTTAGGCATGGGAGTTTTTTCCGATTATGGATTTGATATTCATACCAGAGACAAAGATGCGGATGTAATATATGTATCTCCGTCACATATGACGCGCTGGGGAGATGTCATGCCGATCAAGCGACGTCTTGAGCTGGTTGATTATTCGCAGAAGCATCATTCTCTGGTCATTGAAGACGATTATGAAAATGAATTTCTCTACAATGTAAAGCCCACCCCCTCTCTCTATGCGCTTGGTAAAGGAAATATCATTTATATAGGTTCGTTTTCCGCAATGCTGCTACCGGGCATAAGAATCAGTTTTATGGTGCTGACCAAAGAGTTGACTGAAAAATATAATCAAAACGCCTTCAGATACGCGCAGACCGCGGGAAAAACAGAGCAGATAGCCCTTTGCAGCTATATCAGAGACGGACACATCCGATCACAGACCAGAAAAATCAGGCGACTGTATTCCGCAAAGACCAAAACTTTTGCCGGAATGCTGCAACAGCTTCTGCCGAATGCTGAAATTGAAATCGGAGAGAACACGCTTCAAATCATTCTTGCCACCGAATGGAACCGATCACCGACGGAATTTGAAAAAGCAGGTTTAAGAGTTTTCACAGAGAAATACCAAAACAATCGCATCACCTTAGTTCTTTCACCCTCCGGCATACCGAACGGAGAACTCGAACAAGCAGCACAAATCCTTGCCGATGTGATTTTATCTCATAAATAGTATTGCAAAAGTGGCTGCCGTCTCATTGTTCCTTGAGGTGGCAGCCACTATTATTATTGACGTGAGATTGGCGCGGAAATTCAGTCTCGACTTTCCAGTACATCGTTTTTTCTGAAAAAAAGCGAAATACACCATATACCGGCAAGTGCTACCAATGTATATATAATTCTGCTGATCAACGCATCTTGTCCGCCGAATATCCATGCGACGATATCAAAACTGAAAATGCCGATTGAGCCCCAATTGAGTGCGCCGATAATCACAAGTAATAAAGCCAGTTTGTCCAGCATCTTTATTTCATCCTTTCTATATCCTCTTTTATTGATTTGTTCATAAAAGATTTTCATTTGTATTATAAACATTATTTTCAAAATTATTCATTTGTGTTATAATAAAGTATCTTATGTTTCCAAAGACCGTGCTCAAAACAGAGGATCGGTGTAAATAATATAAAATCGGGAGAGATTATTTCAATGAAAGATTACATGTGGGCATATGTCGGATTAATTGTGTTGTTGCTGGTGATTGTAGGCATTATTTTGCTGGTTCGCTATCGAAAAAAACGAATCGAAAGATTAGGAGTAAAAGGCGAAAAAATGGTGTCTAAAATATTAAAGCCGTGGGCACTGCTGCAAAATTATAAGGTGATTAATGATTTATATCTGCCTTTGTATGATAAGACAACGCAGATCGATCATATTGTCATCGGCTTTTTCGGCATGATCGTGATTGAAACGAAGAATATGTGCGGCGAGGTGTACGGTGATCCGAAAGCGAAAGAGTGGACCTATATCGTCGGTGACAATAAGCGCAAGATGTATAATCCGCTTCTGCAAAATCAAGCACATATTGATTGTATTCGGCACTGCTTGGCAAAAGAAAATATTTATAATATCACGATTGATAATGTCGTAGTCTTTGCAAATAATAAAGTACAGTTATATCTGCAAAAAGGCGACGGAATCGTCATTAAACGCAAGCAGTTAAAGAAGCTGCTGCGAAAATCCAGATACGAAAAAGATCGTGATGTGGATATTGACCGCATATATCAGGCATTGATGAAATATAGTGTGACCGATAAATCACGGATTAAACAGCATAATGACGGTGTAAAGGAAATGGCAAAAAACAATCAAAAATAGCGAAACAACCGTTCCTGCAAGTGGTCATAACCGGCCACCATCATCTTGCTGCATGAAAACCGGGACAGGCATCTCTTTATTTGCAGAGAAAGGAGCTTTGGCGTGGAGAGGAAAAAGCGATTGAAAATATGGCTGATTGTATTGGCGTCTATTGTTCTGCTTGGAGTGCTTTGCTTTATTTTTATTCAGATTTATGTAGATCATTCTGCCAAAAACTATATCAAAACGCCGGATCATCTCGTGGGAGCAGACGCGGTGCTGGTGTTAGGCTCCAGGGTATATGCGGACGGTACCCCTTCGCTCTTGCTGCAGGGACGCTTGGATAAAGGACTGGAAGTATATCAAAAAGGATTAGCACCTAAAATCATCGTGAGCGGCGATCACGGTACAAAGGAATATAATGAAGTGCGCGCCATGAAACAGTATTTGATGGACAAAGGCGTTCCCGAGGAAGATATTTTTATGGATCATGCCGGCTTTGATACTTATGACAGTATGTATCGGGCAAAAGATGTCTTTCAGGCCAAGAGCGTGATCATCGCAACACAGCAGTATCATATTTCCCGTTCGGTTTATACCGCAAGACGATTGGGCTTGGAAGCACAAGGATATCCGGCTTCCGATATCGCCTATAAAAAGAATTATAATTATTTTCGGGAAAGTCTTGCAAAAGTCAAGGCGTTTTTGGATGTGGAAATCTTCCGCCGCGCACCCAAATATTTGGGCGAGGCGATCCCGATTTCCGGCTCCGGATTGTTAACCGAAGACGAAACCGAATCGGAATAAAAAAACTGACTGATGAAGGACAGGATTGTTACGCCTGTCCTTTTCTGTTTTCTTTTAGAAAACCGCTGTATATTTTTTGTATAACCATCCAAAAACCAAAAAGAAAAAAACGAGCATATAGGCATTTTTTTCTTGCCAAACCAGTAGAAAAGTGGTATGATTATACATAATAAAATAAATGAAATGACAGATTGGTGAGCGGCATTTCCTATCGCGCAGCAATGTCCGGATATCTGATGCAAACGACTTGCCTCCAATTTCAACAACTTCCGGAAAGGAATGAATTTTTATGGCTGAACTGAAAATTGAACTGACAAAAACACCGAAAGCCAAGCCGACAGATGATTCGAAACTGGGATTCGGCGGAATATTTACCGATCACATGTTCGTAATGAACTATGATGAGGGAGAAGGATGGCATGATGCCCGCATCGTCCCTTATGCACCAATAGAACTGGATCCTTCTGCGATGTGCCTGCATTACGGACAAGAAGTTTTTGAAGGACTGAAGGCGTATCGGACAGCTGATGGCTCTATCCAGTTATTCCGCCCGGATGAAAACTTCAAACGGCTGAATGTTTCTAATGAGCGGCTTTGCATCCCGAAAATAGACGAAGAATTTGTCATTGATGCTTTGAAGCAGCTTATCAGAATCGAACAGGATTGGGTCCCGACTTCAAAGGATACTTCTTTATATATCCGTCCGTTTATTATTGCAACCGATCCTCATTTGGGGGTACATCCTGCTCATCATTATTTGTTTATGATCATCCTTTCTCCGGTGGGTCCCTATTATCCGGAGGGATTGGATCCGGTAAAAATCTATGTGGAAACCAATTATGTTCGTACCGTTAAGGGCGGAACCGGTATGGCAAAGACCGCCGGCAACTATGCCGCTTCTTTGCGTTCTCAGCAGGAAGCTGGCGAACAGGATTATACACAGGTGTTGTGGCTGGACGGTGTAGAGCGCAAATATATTGAAGAAGTCGGCGCTATGAACATCTTCTTTGTCATCGACGGAGTGGTGGTGACACCGGAATTAACAAGTGGCAGCATTCTGTCGGGTATTACCAGAAAATCCTGCATTGATATCGTGCGTTCATGGGGGATGAAAGCGGAAGAGCGCCGTATTTCCATTGATGAAATCGTAGAGGCGTACCAGAACGGCAAGCTGGACGAGGTGTTCGGCACCGGTACGGCGGCTGTGATTTCTCCGGTCGGACATTTGCGTTATAAAGATTTGGTCATGACCATTAATGATAATAAAATCGGCAAAATTTCTCAGAGATTGTATGATGAGTTAACCGGTATCCAATGGGGAAGAATTGAGGATAAATTTGGCTGGACGGTTAAAATTTAAAGAAGATTGTATGGAGAGCTGTTCCGGTTCGGAGCAGCTCTTTTTTAGAGGGTTTTTATGAGGATATTTACCTATACAATTGAGCCGGAATATGACGGCGTAAAACTGGAGCAGTATTTGCGGTCGGTACACGGATATTCGGGACGGATCATTATTTCCCTGAAAAAGAAACCGGAATATGTGCAGTATAATGGGGTACATATTCGCATGGTAGATCCTGTTTTCGCCGGAGGAAGCGTTCAAATTCAGTTGGAAGATCAGCCGCATATTCCTCCAAATCCGTATTTAAAGGTAGAAATTGTTTATGAGGATGACGACGTCATTGTGTTTG
>JAQXIB010000166.1 GCA_029007575.1 Clostridiales bacterium
ATCATCCCCCTTGCAGGGTATGGTTTCTGCCTGAATGGCATTCTTCAGGGCCCATTCACGGAACAAGTCATCCTGAACACTTCCCGCATTGACACCTATCCGTTTACCCTCAAGTGTAGTATAATCTGATTGGTCAATCCCATTATCCCTATTACTCGCATACAGGTAGTAACTCTCCGTACCCATAGAATGCGAAGAAAACAGCATTTCATTTTCTCTCTCAGGGGTAATAGATACATCACTCAGCAGGTCAATTTTTCCATCTTTGAGCATCTGCATCAGTTCCGGCCAGGAAGCTTCCACATACTCATACTTCCATCCGGTATACGATGCAATATCCTGCTGATAATCATATGCATATCCGCTCATATGCCCATTTTGATTCTTAATATTGAACGGACAAGGGTAAAACCCCACCCGAACCGTCTTTTGTTCCGTCTCAGCCGCCATTATTGTAACAGGGCACGATGACATCAAAATGAGAAAAAAACAGAGAAACCCTGCTAAAGTTTTATTTATCAACTGTGCGATATATCGCTTACTAATATTCATTTTCTATGTTCCCTTCTATAATCAAGCGTATCGTTTGTCTGGAGAAGAATATCTCTACTTTCGGTTTCATGCTGTCCGATAGCAGTCATAAATGTTTCGCGCAGGTCAGACATGAACATCGGTTTCGCACAGAAAGCGGTCACACCAGCATTTCTTGCCTCCTCCGTAAACACACGACTCTCATCCGCAAGGAAAGGAGCAAAATGCCCAGACGTTGCAAGGCAGGTTACAGAGAAGGTCTCATCGTCCTTAATTTCTTTGCTGTCTCTTTTTACTTTTAGCAGGGTATAAGTAGATTCCTTCCACATAAGCCTGCTGTGCATTGAATTTTAAAATGTCCGGCTTGCCACCGGACTATTTATACGATTTGAGTTACCACCCCATATATCAACATGCGAAGTGCCTGATCATACTCTTCTTCGCCAATTTCCTTTTTGTGCAGTGTAGCATAATAGATTGCGTGAAACGCGGCACTCATCACTTTCACATCTGCTCCTTTTTTTACAGGAAACAAATCAAACATTTTTTGAATCGTATCCGTATCGTCCTGTAAGTGTGCCTCCACTACTTCCCTTGGCAGTTTGCGCACCAGCAATTCGACTTCTTCAGAGTTCATCAATCTGAAAATTGGCATTTCCTCTGTCATTTTGTAAAACTCAAAAATCATATCCGAAAGTTTTTCTGCCGAGAATGACTGATTGTCAGCTTCAGATATGGCCTGAAGCAGTTTTTGATTGATCAGTTCATGCTGCTCCTGAATCACATCAAACAGAAGAAGCTCCTTGGATTTGTAAAACAGGTAAAAAGTTCCTTTTGGAATATTTACCCGCTTTACAAGCTCATCGACGGTGGTGCGGCGAATCCCGAACTGTCCCATGCAGTCAGCGGCTTCTTCCTTTAAGCGCCTTATAATATACTCCCGTTCCTGATTCGAATAACACTTTGGCAAATGCTTCACCTCTTTTTGACCAATAATATATATATAGTCAGTATAGTGCATGTTTACAGGCCTGTCAACTTTACTTAATATTATTTTCTCTCTCTGTCTCCTTTGGACACCACACTTCTGATAGCCTTTTTCAAAGAATAAATATCTATTGGCTTTGACAAATGTGCATTCATACCTGCATTTAATGCCTCTTGAATATCCTCTGTAAAGGCATTTGCTGTCATGGCAATAATGGGAATGATATGTGCCATTTCATGGTCAGAATTACGGATTACTCTGGTTGCCTCATAACCATTCATCTTCGGCATCTGGATGTCCATCAAAATGAGAGCATATTGACCGGGCTTTGAATTCAAAAATACATCCACGACCTGTACCCCATTCTCGTAAATCTCACAAGAGGCACCAACCATTTCCAGCATTTCTTTGAGGATTTCAGCATTAAGCTCATTGTCCTCTGCCGCAAGAATATGCATTCCTTCAAGTATATGATCCTGTTCTTTTGCATCTTTACTTTCTGGTACACTAGTAATATCCGTTTTCATTTTCTCCTTATGACTAATCTGAAGTGGAATTTGTACAGTAAAAATAGAGCCTTTGCCCTTTTCACTTTTCACAGAAATCGTACCACCCATCAAATCAACTAAATTCTTTGTGATAGCCATGCCCAGACCAGTACCCTGAATCTTGCTGGTACGGCTATCCTCCTCACGGGTAAAGGAGTCAAATATATGCGCAACAAATTCCTCACTCATTCCATAACCATTATCCGATACCACAATCTCATAGTAAGCAGTATGGTCAGAAGCAGATATCTCCGAAACAATAAAATCAATATGACCATGATTTTGAGTATACTTTACTGCGTTTGACAACAAATTCATACAAATTTGATTCAGTCGAACCCTGTCCACTACAACCATATCATGAACTGCACCTCTTAACTCAATGTCAAAAGAATGGCTCCTTGCGTTCATCTGAGGCGTGATTACCGTGTCAATTTCTTCCAGAATATCGGCAATAGATTCCTCCGACAGGTTCAGTGTGGTTTTACCACTCTCAATGCGGCTCATATCCAGCACATCATTGATGAGTCCTAGCAGCTGCTGACTGGAGGTTTCAATCTTCCTGATATATTCGCGTACCTTATCAGGTTTTTCTGCATCCCTGGATAACAGCGAGGCAAAACCAACAATCGCATTCATCGGTGTGCGAATATCATGGCTCATGTTCGATAAAAAGTTACTTTTCGAT
>JAQXIB010000167.1 GCA_029007575.1 Clostridiales bacterium
GCAGTACGGCGGCATTGCCATACAATCGCGTTATAGATCGGCTTGCCGGTATGCCTGTCCCAGATGATTGTGGTTTCCCGCTGGTTTGTAATGCCGATGGCAGCTACCTCGTCTGCCGTGATACCACTCATCAGCAAGGCATCAATCAAAACGCCGTATTGAGATGCGTAAATCTCCATGGGATCGTGTTCTACCCATCCTTCTTTCGGGTAGTATTGCGTATATTCGCGTTGAGCCGTCCCGATTATATTTTGCGCTTGATCAAAGATGATGGCGCGTGAACTGGTTGTCCCCTGATCTAAGGCGACAATATATTTTTTTGTCATACAAACACCCATCTTTCTTTCCATGTTAAAATACCGCATGAGGTGAAAAGGCTGAACCCAACAGGCAGATCACGCGGTGTGGTCCGGAGAAGAATCATTACCTTGTCCTATTAATGATACACTGATTTTCAAAACACGTCAACAAATATATTTTCTTGGAAAGAAACTATTTATTTCCGGAAAATTTTATGTTATAATAACCATTGGAACGTGACCGAAATCGAAGATTTCCAGATAATTTTCAGTCGAGTGGGGCTTTGCACGGTTTCGGCTTTGCCGAAATGCCGCCGATCGTATTTGGCGGCAAGAGCGAAGCAAAAGACCGACCGCTTAGAAGCGGGCGGTGTTAATAACCATTGGAACGTGACCGAAATCGAAGATTTCGAACGTTTTCAAGAACATTTTCAAGAACATTTTTTACACAGCACACTCTACTGCGCAATACGTTATTTTTACCCGAAAGGAAACGATGACATGTACCCAATGAAATTGACTCCCGCATTTAAAGATTATTTGTGGGGAGGAACCCGATTAAAGACCGATTTTCATAAACAAACACCCTTGACCAAAGTTGCGGAAAGTTGGGAACTGTCTTGCCATAAGGACGGAAACAGTATTATTTCTAACGGAAGATATCAGGGAATGTCGCTTGCCGAGTATATCAAACAGGCAGACAATGCGGTTTTAGGCACCGATTGCCAGCGGTTTGCAGATTTTCCTATTTTAATTAAATTGATCGATGCGTATGATAATTTGTCGGTACAGGTTCATCCAGATAATGAGTATGCCCTGGAACATGAGGGTGAATACGGCAAAACCGAAATGTGGTATATCGTGGATTGTGAGCCGGGCGCCTCTTTGCTTTACGGCTTTCAGCACGAAATATCCAAGGAAGAATTTGAACGCCGCATACGGGATAACACGTTGCTTGAAGTTACCAACAGCGTTCCGGTACATAAGGGGGATGTTTTCTTTATTGAAGCGGGCACCTTGCATGCCATCGGTAAAGGAATCCTGATTGCGGAGATTCAGCAAAATTCGAACACCACTTATCGTATTTATGATTACGGTCGGGTGGGGGCTGACGGGAAGCCGCGTCAATTGCATGTTGATAAAGCGCTGGAAGTGACCGAGCTGAAACGGCCGGCGCGGGAGCCGAAACCGCAAGGCGATACGGTTCAGAAAAACGGATACAGCCAGACCTTGTTGGCGTCCTGTGAGTATTTTACCGTTACCGCTTTGGATATTAAGAAATCAGTCCGGCTCGAAGCGGACGAAACGTCCTTCCATTCTCTGTTGGTATTGGATGGCGAGGCGGAAATCGTTTGGCAGAATGAAAAAATCCCCGGAGAAATGAGTTTGACCGTCACAAAAGGAGACAGTATTTTTATTCCTGCCGGTCTGGGAAACTATACTGTAAACGGAAAAACCAATTTGCTTTTTACTAAGATTTAACATCATTTTAGCATCAATTAGATAGAAAGGACTATGAGTATGAAGTATTATGTTGGTATTGACCTCGGAGGGACAAATATTGTAGCGGGTGTTGTAGATGAAAATTACAACATCGTGGCAAGCGCGAAGTGCAAAACAAATTGCCCGCGTTCCGCTGAGGAAATTATCTCCGATATGGCAAGGGTTGCTGTTGAGGCGGTAGAAAAAGCAGGTATTACAATGGAAGCAGTCGAGTGGGTCGGTGTTGGTTCTCCCGGCATGGCGGATACCGAAGCGGGGGTTATCGTATACGCCAACAACCTGGGCTTTTACGATGTGCCGCTGCGTGATATGCTGGAAGCACACTTGCATAAAAAAGTATACATAGGCAATGATGCCAATGCGGCGGCCTACGGTGAATTTATGGCAGGCGCCGCTAAAGGCTCTAAGAGTGCAATTGCCATTACACTCGGCACCGGTGTCGGCGGCGGTATCATCATTGACTCCAAAATCTATACCGGATTTAATTTTGCAGGCGCGGAACTGGGTCACATGACCTTGGTTGCAAACGGCAGACAGTGTAGCTGCGGACGAAAAGGCTGCTATGAAGCATATGCTTCGGCAACCGCTTTGATTGCGTTTACCAAAGAGGCGATGGAAGCGGATAAAACCAGTAAAATGTGGGAACTTTGCGACGGTGACATTAATAAGGTCAGCGGACGGACCGCATTTGACGGTATGCGTGCCGGAGATGCCGCTGCTAAGGCCGTTACCGATAAATATATCGGTTATTTTTCGGAAGGTGTTATCAGCATCATCAATATTTTTCAGCCGGAGATTCTTTGTGTCGGCGGCGGTATCAGCAAAGAAGGAGATCTTCTGTTGGATCCGGTTCGTCATCTTCTTGCAACAGAGTGTTATTCCCGTTTCAGCAAGCAGAGTACAAAAGTAGTGACTGCCAAATTAGGCAATGACGCCGGCGTAATCGGGGCGGCTTTACTGGGATTTGCGGAATAAGCATTGTGTCTTGAATCAGAATTAGGCTGTAATGATAGGAAAAGGATGGAATAAAAATGCAGGAATATGTTACGCTCACAATAGGTAAGCAGAAAAACATTGCGTTGATTGCGCATGATAATATGAAACATGAATTGGTTGCCTGGGTAAAAGAAAATGCCGATATTTTAAAAAGACATTTCTTGATGGGAACCGGAACCACTGCCAAACTGGTTGCGGAGGAAGCTAATTTGCCGGTACGGGCATACAACAGCGGCCCGTTGGGGGGAGATCAGCAGATCGGTGCCCGTATTGTCGAGGGAAGGATTGATTTCGTTATCTTTTTCTGGGATCCGTTGATGGCACAGCCCCATGACCCCGACGTAAAGGCGTTACAGAGGATCTGCGTTTTGTACGATATTCCGTTTGCTTCCAATCGCGCGACGGCCGATTTTTTACTGCATTCTGATTTGATGGATAAAGAATATGACCGAAAAATTCTGAATTTTAATAAAACCATTGAGGATCGCTTGGATTCGTTTAAATAAAATGATATGGCAGCAGAGGATTGCTGTCGAAAAAAGGAAAGGGATTTTTATGGAGCGTTATGCTTGGAAAGCGATTGTAAAAGACGGCATGATAGAGGAATATATCAAAAGGCATAATGAAATCTGGCCGGAGCTTACCGAAGTGTTAAAACAAGCCGGAATTTATAACTATACCATCTGGAACGTGGGCAATGAGCTGTTTGGATATTATGAATGTGAAAAAGGCTGTGATTATGCCGCCAAAGTGCAGGCGGAAAGCCCGGTTGTTGATCAATGGAACGAATTTATGAAAGACGTTATGATCATGGAGATGGATCCCGAAACAGGCGCTCAACCGAAATTGCGGCAGGTTTTTTTGATGGAATAACGGCACATGCTATTTTTAAAAGCGGAGAGCACCTCTGTGAAGCAGTAATCGCTGTTTCACAGAGGTGCTTTTTGATATTTGATTGCTGATATTTTGCATATTTTACTGCTTTGTTTTCATACTAAATAATGCTTGCGGTAAGATGTGGGAATATTATATACCCGAAAGGGATGCAGGTTTGCGTGTACGAAGAAATTCTAGATTCAGTAATTGAAAGGACGGTGCCGGATGGAGCAAAATCGAAAAAAGAAAAAATGGTATTTTGTCCTTCTTGGTCTGGCTGCCGGTATTCTGAACGGGTTGTTTGGCGCAGGAGGCGGAGTAGCAGTGGTTCCGATGCTGGAAAAGGCGGATATAGAGCCAAAGAAAGCACACGCCACTTCCATCTCTATCATTCTTCCGCTAAGTATTTTAAGCGGAATATTCTATTTGACATCCGGACATATCTCGTTTGAAACCGCTTTTCCGTATCTTCCGCTTGGGGTTGTCGGCGCGCTGTTGGGTGGTTGGCTGTTAAAGAAAATTCCGAATGATTTACTGCGCAGGATTTTCGGCATTATTATCATTCTTTCTGCCGTGCGCATTTTCTTCAAATAGAGGTGGTTGAGCGTCATGCATTATTTTTGGATTGGCATTGTTTCCTTTCTGAGCGGTTTGACGGCTTCCTTGGGACTGGGCGGCGGTTTTATACTGGTAATTTATCTGACAGCATTTACCAATCTGTCCCAGATTCAGGCACAGGGGATCAATTTAATCTTTTTTATTCCGATCGCGGTACTCTCGTTGATCTTACACAGTAAAAACAAACTTTTGGACAAGCAGCCGTTGCTGCCGGCCATTTTGGGTGGTATGGTAGGAGTTGGAATCGGATTTGTGATAGGAAATTGGTTGGGGTCGGAGTGGCTTTCAAAACTGTTTGCGGCATTTATTTTTATTGTTGGTCTGAAGGAATTGTTTCATCGCAAAAAAACATCGGCGAAAACAGCGCGTTTTTCTTCTAAAAACGGTTGAAACTCCATTGGAAACATTTTACAATTTCTTTATAGGGAATTGTCTGTTGCCGCATTGACATTCGGACGGATACAGGGTATAATAATTTCAAAAGCAGTGACCGACGGTTTGGGGCTAAATCAGCCGCAGCAGACGGTCAGTTAAAATGCTTGCCTGCATCTGTCCGTTCGGGAATCAATATGCGGTGGATTCTGCGGGTGTTGATACATATTGATACCGGATCGTGTTAAAAATGTCATTTTAAGGAATAGAGGTTTTTCACTTGAATGAGAAGAAAAAAAGAATAGGACGGCTGATTGCGTATATTTTGTTGTCAGTATTGTTTGCGGCAATCTCTGTTTTTTTTATTATGGTTTTGGTCAGCTCCAATGATACTTTTTTTAACCGCACCGCTTCACAAAGTAAGTTTTCGGTGCCTGATATTATGATCGGTGTTATTATTGCAGCTATTGTCGTGATGGCAGTACTCTCTGTCACCATGAGAAAAAAATTCGTTGCCAATAAAGCGATTTTGTATGGCGTCGGCGGGATTGCGTTGCTGGGTGCTGTGACTTTTATGATTTTGTTATCGGTACTTGGCCCGTTTGAGATCGCGTTTGAAAATGCGAATCTTTATGTCATGTATTTTTTATTCGTTGTTTTGGCGAATGCGTATGTTATATTTGCGGCGATTCGAAATATACTAAAGTCGAAAAAAGAAGCTGTTGTTTTTGCAAAATCATTGTCTGATTCAAAGTCCGCGGAGACGGATGCGTCGGAGTCTTAATGAGCGCAATGTGTTTACCGGTCGGAAAGGTTACTGATTGGTTGCCGATTCATTCAAAAAAGGTTGCATATGTTTGCAGCCTTTTTCGTTTATGGAGAGGTTTAATACTAATACTAAAATCTAATGAAACACTTTAATTCTTTCCGACCTGAATTGCACCGGAACGTGTTATCCTCCTTGCTGGGCGTCAGCCCAGCGTCGTCGTCTGCCTTTTTCGGTACAATTCATTCTCGAAAATTGATTAAAGC
>JAQXIB010000168.1 GCA_029007575.1 Clostridiales bacterium
GTCATGATGGTCACAAAGGCGTTATCCGACTCCGCTTTACCCATCACCCAGCTCAGTAGGTCGCCGGCATATCCGCCCTGCACCGTCCGTTCAGGCTCCGGCATCATCATCACGTCAAAGCCGCAAGCCGCCGCCAGTTCATTTACCGTCATGGTCTTGCCCCTCCTTGTGCTGCAACAGGCTTTGAAGCTGCTCCCTCATCCGGACAATACAATCGTTTTCGGTTGCTTCACCCAGCACGATATCCTCGGCAAAAGCATGACAGGAAGGCGCTCCGCAGGAACCGCAGTCAATATCCGGCAGCCGCTGCACGATTGCTTCGATAGCCGCCATCATTTTAAATGACTCGTTCATATTTCCTGACAGCCGGTTGATCGGCTGATAGGTCGGCAGTTCGTTGAAAAAATATTCATCCGGAATCCAAGTATCGTCTTCGCTGCCGTTGTTATATATCCAATTCTGCGAAACCGGCAGATATCGACGAAGCGTTTGCAGCCTTGCTTTGGCAACATACGGATTTTCCATCGACATGGTGCCGCCTACGCAGCCGCCGTTACAGGCATTGAGCTCGATAAATTCCAGCTCCGGAATATTACCGTCCTCGATCTGATCGAGCACCCGTATGACATTGTCAATGCCGTCCGCCGCCAGGTATTTGTCATTAAAGATCGCGGAGGATTCCCCGCCGGTCGCCGCCCAACTGATCCCGATCATCCCCGAACGAGACACCGGAATCGGTGTTTTTTCCTTTTTCATGACGCCGAGCAAAGAAAAATACACATCGCTGATCGAAATCACGACATCCACATAGCTCTTTTTGCCCGCAAATCCATTGTTGACATAACTGACCTTCGCCGGACAGGGGGAAATAAAGCAGATACAGATGTCCTCATCCTTCAGCTCGGGATGTTCCTCCCGCGCCTTTTCCCTCGCCAGCATCCCCGCGATCTCCATCGGTGGCAAGATCGGCATGATCTTATCGCACAAAGACGGGAAACGCAGGCTGATCAAGCGCACCACCACCGGGCACGCCGAGCTGATGACCGGCTTTTGGATATCGGTCCGCTTTAAATAGCGCCGGGTATATGCCGACACCAGTTCCGCCGCTCTGGACACCTCGTAAACATCATCAAAGCCCATATCGAGCAGGCCCTGCAGCACATAATCGATATCCTCCAGATTTTCAAACTGTCCGTACAGCGTCGGGGCAGGCAGTGCGATCTTCCATTGATATCCGGCAATGCTTTCAAATTTGCGGTATATTGCTTTCTTTGCCTTATTGGGACAAACCCGAATACATTCCCCGCAGTCAATACATCGGTCGGGGTTGATCACTGCTTTTCCGCCCCTAACCCGAATCGCTTCGGTCGGACAATGCCGTAAACAGGTCGTACATCCCTTGCACTTTTCCACTTCCAAAGAAACAGAATGTTTATAAGTGTTCATAAGCAAGGAGCAATCGGCCTTTTCAAATGAAAACGACTGCCCGCGTACCTACTTTCCCCTTAAATTTTATGTAAGTGCGTCTCGATCGGTACGGACCATCATGGTTATTTTGGTTCCGCGTCCGAGTTTGGTATCGATTTCCATAGTATCGGTGTATCGCTTCATGTTCGGCAAGCCCATCCCTGCGCCGAAGCCCAGAGAACGAACATTTTCCGGCGCGGTGGAAAATCCCTCCTGCATCGCGAGTTCGACATTCGCAATGCCGGGTCCGTGATCCTCCAATATAATGGTGATTTCGTTTTGGCTGACATAGACGTCGGCAGCTCCGCCGCCCGCATGGATGACCATGTTGATCTCCCCTTCATACATCGCGATGGATACACAGCGTATCACATGCGGAGGCATTCCCAACTGGCGCAGCTTTTTCTTGACCTGCACCGAGGCTTCGCCTGCGGAGGTGAAATTTTCCCCGTCTACGTTAAAATGAAATTTCAGCGCCTCACCCATTGCTTTCCCCCAATGTATACAAGCCTGCCTGATATAACTTGCCGCACGCCTCATACATCCGTTTAGGAGTCGCAAGCACCACCATATCATGCTCAGCGGCAAGCTGCAGCATTTCTTCGGTCGGACGTTTATTCCGTACAAAGACGATACAAACCATGTCCATAATTTCGGCGGTTCGTATCACCTGAGCATTCACCAGCCCGGTCAATAAAACCGCCTGATCCTTGACATAAGCCAACACGTCGCTCATCATATCACTGCCGCACGCCGAATAGACCTCATTGTCCAGCCTATCCTCACAGCAAAGCACTTCGGCCTCTAAAAGCGCAGCGATTTCCCGGATTTTCATAATTTTTTACAAAACCCCTTTATTTCAACTGGCCTTCGCGCGGATTAGTTATATTTTTCCAGGATCTTGTCAACATCATCAACTGTCAGTCTGCCGTAAACGTCATCATTCACCGTCAGAACCGGAGCCAGACCGCACGCGCCGATACAGCGGCATGCTTCCAATGAAAATTTACCGTCGGCAGTACACTCTCCGCCCTCGATGCCCAGCTTTTCGATCAGCTTGCTGTAAACATCGCCGGAGCCTTTGACATAGCATGCCGTACCAAGGCATACCGAAATTTTGTATTTTCCTTTCGGATACAAGGAAAACTGAGAATAAAAGGTTACCACGCCGTAAACCTTTTCCAGCGGAATATCCATTTCCTCCGCAATAATCGTCTGTACCTCGATCGGCAGATAGCCGTAAATCTCCTGCGCTTTTTGCAGGATCGGCATCAATGCACCCCCGTCATTCCGATGGCTTTCGATGACCGCAAGCAGCTTTTCTTTCTGCTCCTCTGTGCCGGCAAAAGCAACGGATGATGTTTTTGTCGCCATAAATGAACCCTCCCAATTGTGCCGGGTAATAACCGGCGGATAAAATAACGCCCGAACATGCCCCATATCTTTACGAAACCGCGTTTTTAGGACATATTTACGTAATTATAATTATACCATTATTACATCCGTTTTTCCATGTATCTTTTGGATAATATCCTAACCATATTTTTGTTAAATTTACAACAAAGTTCCGATACAAAAATCCACTTGATTAGTGTACTTTGATGGGTATTTTCGATAATGAATGAATCAAATATCTATTTGCAGAGCCGTGTGGAGACATGACTCAGCCTTTAAAACAACAAAGGGGCTGTTTTGCTACAGCCCCATCATAACTGATTAATTATTCTGCCTGTGTTGCCATCTTGGTTTTTGGTGTTAAAATCGTAGTTAGCTTACAGGGGAACGGCATTTTCGACTGATACTAAAATCTAATTGAAAGCTTTAATCGATTTCCGAGGATGAATTGTGTCAGAAAAGGCAGATGACGCCGCTGGGCTGACGCCCAGCAAGGAGGATAACGCTTTCTGGCGCAATTCAGACCGGAAAGAATGAAAGTATTTCATTAGATTTTAGTATCAGTCGAAAGGAATTTTTTATCCTTTTCATCGCTAAAGCTTTTCGTTCCATCAACGCTTTCGGAAGTGTCTCTTCGCTAAAGCTACCCAAAGCAATTGCACAAAAAATCCGGGCGTCCTATTACGGGGCACCCGGATTTTTTGTATCTGCGAATCTGTTTTTTACCATAACAAATGTCTGCTGAACAAATCAAAAATTTGATTTGTTCAGCAGACATTTCTTGATACGAACACAGATTTCGATTTCAGAATGAAATCGAAATACAAAGTGAGCATTAACAAGGTCAATAGACAATCTGAATGATTTGATGGCAAACAAATTCCGGTATCGTATACTGCAGCACTTGTTGCTCATAGCAAAAGGGAATCTCTTGGTTTTGAGGCACGCATCGAACGCTTTTCGGAGGCGTTTCCAACCGAAGTGACACTTCCGCTTCTCTTACCGCCGGCAGTGTCTCGATGACCTCTATGTTTTCACCCGCCCGAAAAGTCGGAGCATACAGGATATGTTGAAACAGCTCCTGCTGATCCTTCCGTTTCATTAATGTCACGATTCCTTTTTCCGAAAAATGTGAGATTGATAATGTTTTATGATCCCCCAGCAACAGATCCAACAAATAGCAAAAGACATTCCGCAAAATTAACCTTCCGTATTTCGCATAGTCGCTGAATATGGAAAAGGTGCAGTAAATGCCGTCGTTTCCCTGCACAATTGCAGGAGCGCGTTTATTGGGATCAAAAGGAGTATGCTGATGTGAGCAAAATTTACCGTTTCCACGGTTAAAATAAGGCTCGACTTGTTCGGCGATCGTTCTGCCTGTGTTAACACGAATATCATAATGATCACCGTAAACCACAAAATTTGCTTCTCCGAAAGGCGGAGTCTCAAACAACGGATGCAAATAGGAAGGAGAAAAACTACTTTTTCCGATAAAATCCGCGCCAAAATCACAAATAAACCGATTCTCGCTGTCAACCGCTGAATGACCTGTAGCTAATATTTTGCCGCCTTGTTTCACAAACGCCCTCAGCTTGTCAGCTAATTGTCCGATTGTCGGAATATCGTCCGGAAGAATCAGAACCTTATAGCTGTTGAAATCCGCCTCTTCATCAATAAATTCATATAAATAGTGTCCTTCCGTCAGCATGCGGTTGGCGCCGATATCGGGATTGCTGTTGCTGTTGACCTCACCGCCGTCCAACGCTTTGCAGGCTTCAGAGGACAAAACGCCGATATCCGCCACCCGCCTCACGTTCTTGCAGTATGGCTCTTTTTTCTCCACATCGGCATATGCTTCCCCGATCAAACGATAGGTTGCCGCATCCATGACGCCAAGCGGATGCAATTGATCTCCGACGCTGCATCCTGCGCCGTTTGCCAGACACAGCGATGTTTCATACTTTAATGCATTCGGATGCTTATACCCGCCAAAATCGCCCCATGTTGTATGGAATTTTCCTGTCATGCCGATATAATCCATGCCGAGCGTACCGACATAGGAGGCGGAGAGCGGAAAATGGTCGTATCCCCATCCGCCGGTCGGCAAAGATTCAATTTCCAGATGTGTGTTACAATGCGCAAGACGCCGATCGCCCCGCCGGATGTGACCGCTGTTATGAAACACCGGCAGACCCGGCCGATATTTGTCAATTGCCTTTCTGACACGTTCCGTATAACGATAAAAGGTTTCTTCCGCTAATTCAATGACGGCATCCGTATCATGCAGACTTTTTCCCCTGTCCGCAAGAATTTTACGGCAATGGCTGCAATAGCACGGATGGATACTGACGATATCCAAAAAAATCCCATCGCAGTCATAACGCTGCACAACTTCCTCCACCTGAGCGATCAGCATATCAAGATAAGGAGAGTTGAAGCAAAGCGGATAATAATGCTCCGGAATCCGAGGCATTGGCTTTCCGATATTCTCCACGCTGTCAACGCAGACCCAGTCGGGATGCGCAAGACAGGTTTTGTGGTCATACCCTGCCGACAGATACACAGGCGTACGAATCCCCAATTCTTTGCAGGCCTCTATCTGCGCGCCGAGCAAATCAAAGGTAAGCGTCGGGTGCATCACATTAGCCTTGGTGGGATGATAGGACCATCCGTGATGGCATTTTGAGAACAACGTGACAGAATCAACGTGTCCCAACTTTAAAGCATCCTGAAACTTCTCCTTTGAAAAACAGCTCCCTATGCCGTCAATCAGTTCGGTCGTGTGAAAATCCAAATGTACCTGTCTGAATCTGAAATCGTTCATATAGCCATCATGCTCCGTTCTCTGCTACTTTGCCGCTATACCAATACTTTCCAGCGGAATTTTTTGGAATCCAATGGCAGATAAGCGGCTATCATCGAATTTGATCCATATGGATGTTTCCGTAATCTTAACCAAATCTGTTCCGACATTGCTGATATTCATATCCGAAAGTCCGTCATAATACTTTTTGGAGGCACCGCTTGAATCACATACAATCCAGCCTTTGTCAAAGCTTCCCTGTCCGAGATTTGCCTTAAAGGTACAATTTTCCGGTTTCAGCCATTCAGATGCGATACGCACGGTAGTTCCCTTTTTGTAAGGCCGTAACTGATCATAATCGTTCGGTATCGCGGCACATTCCGGATAAGCTGCCGTCCACACCGCGGATTGATAACCTACACTGTTTAGTTTTTCAAGCAGATTCCAACTGTCTCCGCCCTTGTTATTCACGCCGCCGGCAGATGCGCCGACCTGCGAAGTGCGCAATCCGCGCCAGCAATTTGCGATTACATTGTTTTCAATCTTATTGTCACGACCGCCGTTGTTCATAATACCGGCGCTGGACCCGTTGTATACAATATTACCCTTTACCGTTACGCCCGAAAGGCAGTCGTCAAGATAGATGCCGTAGGCGCCTGCTCCGGGACGGCCTGCCACGGTAGGGACAAAGTCATGAACAATATTATTCAGGATGCGGATCCCGCGATAGCTCCAGTCTCTGGCGCCGTAAATGGTTCCGGCATCATCGGTCACACGGCAAACATCATAAATCTCATTGTTGGCAATGGTAATTTCATTGCCGCCCATGTAAATGCCCTGCTGCGGTGCATAATGAATGACATTGTTTTTGATGACATGACCGCAGCTTTGTCTGCTTACCATAGTCACACCGGCATTCCCGTTCATTTTAAACATGGCATAATTGTGAATATGAGAATTTGAAACCGTATTTCCTGATTTGGACAAAGACAAACGATCTCCGCCGCTGAGCGTAACCCCTGCGAAGCCCAGATTGTAAATATCACAATAATCCACCAGATTATCGGTTCCGTCAACACGAACGCCCTGTCCGACGCCGTTGCGTATCGTACAATTCTTCAGCACGATATGACTGCCGTTTTCAATATTGATAACGGCATCATTTCCGCCCTCAAAATAGATATTTCTAAATTCGACATTTTTCACATTCTTTAAATTCAGAGCATAACGATATTGATAGGGCGTAACACTCAATTGATAACTGCCGTTGTTGGAATACGCAAGATAATACACAGTCGAATCAGTGCCGTCAAAATAGTATTCACCGGGCTGCGTCAATTCGGAAACGACGTTCATCGCATAATACGGTCTGACATTATCCGGATTCGCGCCGTTATTCGGATCGGATATTCCCAATCCGCCCGGATTGGATGCCAGGGAAATAAAGCCGGATTTGATAGAAGACACCCGCGTGATAAAATCATTGTTCATCCAACTGAACGGCGAATGGATATAGATTTCCTGAGCAGCATCCCAAGAGGTCAGCTTTGCGTTGGAGGGCTGAAAGGAAGTTCCGTTTGCTTTTAAAATGGTATCCCACGAAGATACAGCATACCGATCATTATCTTTGATATCCGGGTAACGTGCCAATGACATCGGCACGTTATCCTGGTACATCCAAAACACCGGCTTGTTGTCCTGAAATAAAGATTTTTTATCTGCATCCCAATGAGAGGTAAAAATTCGATTGCCGCTGATATCGGTAGCCTCGTATAAGTTCACCTGATAAAGCTGATCCCTGACAGATGCGGGAACCATATTCCAATATTTCCAACCGGAATTCGTCTTTTTGATATAAGAAGAATCGATCATTTTATTGGCGGAAATATGGACTTCCTCGCCTTTATAAGCGGTATATACTACCGGACAGTCTGCCGAAGAGCCGCTGTCGGCGGCAGTAAAATTTAAGGAATCCGACAATTGATAGGTTCCTGCCCGCAGCCAAACCGCTATCCCGCCTGCAGGAACCTTATTTGAGGACAAATAAGAACGAACCGCCTCTTGTGCCCTTTTAATGGTCTTGAACGGATT